>NZ_RZQA01000225.1:0-7820 GCF_004022915.1 Mesorhizobium sp. M7A.F.Ca.US.006.04.2.1 | reverse complement strand
GATGCTCGAGCGCGGCGAGCCGTTGCCGGCGACGCCGCACGCGCGCGACACGCGCTCGATCTTCGTCGACGGCCATTATAGGCCGAAGGAGATGTGGCGTGAGGCCGGCGGCGCCGCCTTCAACCCCGGCAATTATTATTATGTCGGCGGCAATTCGAAGTTCTATGGCGCGGTGCTGATCCGCTACCGCAAGGAAGATTTCGCCGCCATGGAGCACTTTGGCGGGGTCTCGCCGGCATGGCCGTTCTCCTATGAGGAATTCGAGCCCTGGTATTCGAAAGCCGAACAGCTGTTTCGCGTGCGCGGTGCACTGGGCGAGGATCCGACCGAGCCGTTCCATTCGATCCCCTACGCCTACAAGCCGGTGCCCGACGAGGCGCCGATCGCCCGCGCCCGCGCCGAGCTGAAAAACCTCGGCCTGCATCCGGCCTCGCTGCCGCTCGGCGTCGACATCGACACCTGGCTGAAAGAGGGCAAGACCGGCTGGGATGCGTTTCCCAACACCGGCCAGGGCAAGGTCGACGCGCAGACAGGACCGCTGACGGCGGCCCTGAAGGACACCAACATCCGGCTCGAGACCGGCTGTTATGTCGAGTACCTGGAGGCATCGACCGACGGCAAAACCATTGCTGCCATCCACTATCGGCAGAATGGTGAGCTGAAAAAGGTCGCGCCGAAACTGGTCATCCTCTCCGCTGGCGCGGTCAATTCCGCCGTCATCCTGCTGCGATCACCGTCTCCTGATGGCAAGGGCCTTGCCAACCGCTCCGATCAGGTCGGGCGCAATTTCATGAACCACAATTCCAGCGCCATGCTGGCGATCGATCCGCGCCGCCGCAACGATGCCGTCTACCAGAAGACGCTGATGCTCAACGACTACTATCTGTCCGACGGCAAGGGCGGTAAGCCGCTGGGGAACGTCCAACTGCTCGGCAAGATCGACGGCAACATGCTGCGGGCCAATGTCAAGTACACGCCGGGATTCGCGCTCGACTTCATGGCCGGCCACGCCGTCGACTGGTACCTTATGTGCGAAGACCTGCCCGACCCGGAAAGCCGCATCATGGTCGACGGCAAGGACATCATCATGCAGTGGCGGCGCTCCAACATGCAGTCGCTCGACGGGCTGAACAAGGTAATGCGCGAAAACTTCCGCGCCTGCGGCTATCCCATCGTGCTGTCGCGCCCCTTCGACAAGCGCACGCCGTCGCATCAATGCGGCACGATCAAGATGGGCGACGATCCGGCGACGGCGGCGCTCGACCCCTACTGCCGCTCCTTCGACCACCGGAACCTGTTCGTCGTCGACGCCGGTTTCCTGCCGAACTCGGCGGCGGTCAACCCAGCGCTGTCGATTGCAGCCCAAGCGCTGCGCGTTGCTGACCACATCCGCAAGACGGACCTCGCCGCATGACCCGCCCCGCCGCCATCGTCACCGGCGGCGCGCGCGGCATCGGCCTCGCCTGCGCCCAGGCACTGGCGGATGCCGGCTTCGATATTCTGGTCGCCGACCTTGCCGAAACAGCCGCCGACGGACTTGCCCCCGACATCACCAAGCGTGGCGCAAAATTCGCCTATGTCAGGTGCGACATCGCGGACCTCGACACCCATACAGCACTTGTCGATGCCGCGATGCGCGCCTTCGGCCGCATCGACTGCCTGGTCAACAATGCCGGCGTCGGCGCCGTGGTGCGCGGTGACCTCTTGGACCTCAAGCCGGAGAATTTCGATCGCACGCTGGGCATCAACCTGCGCGGCACCGTCTTCCTCAGCCAGGCTGTCGCCAAGGCGATGCTGGCTGCGCCAGGCGATCAGAGATCCATCATCACCATCACCTCGGTCAGTGCTGAAATGGCGTCGCCGGAACGGCCGGACTACTGCATCTCGAAGGCCGGGCTTTCGATGTGGGTGAAGAACCTGGCGTTGCGGCTTGCGCCTGAAAACATCGCCGTCTTCGAAGTCCGGCCCGGCATCATCCGCACCGACATGACCTCAGGCGTGACCGCCAAATATGACGCCCTTATCGACGGCGGCCTGGTTCCGGCCAAACGCTGGGGCGAAGCATCGGACATCGGCGCGGTGGTGGCGACGCTCGCCGGCGGCAAGCTCGGCTTTTCGACCGGCTCGATCATCAATGTCGACGGCGCGCTCTCGGTGCCACGGCTATGAATGGATCAGGAAATGACTGACTATATCATCGTGGGCGCCGGTCCTGCCGGCTGCGTTATGGCCAACCGGCTGAGCGAAGATCCCAGCAATTCGGTCCTGCTGCTGGAAGCCGGCGGCAAGGACTGGCACCCCTACATCCACATGCCGGCGGGCTTCGCCAAGATGACCAAAGGCATTGCTTCCTGGGGTTGGTCGACCGTGCCGCAAAAGCACATGAAGGACCGCGTCTTCTGGTACACGCAGGCCAAGGTGGTCGGCGGCGGCTCGTCCATCAACGCGCAGATCTACACGCGCGGCAATGCCCGCGACTACGACGCCTGGGAGAAGGAAGAAGGCCTCGCCGGCTGGGGCTATCGCGACGTGCTGCCCTATTTCAAGCGCGCCGAAAACAACCAGCGCTACGCCAACGACTTTCATGGCGACCAGGGCCCGCTCGGCGTGTCCAACCCGATTGCGCCGCTACCTATCTGCGAGGCCTATTTCCGTGCCGGCCAGGAGATGGGCATCCCCTTCAACCCGGACTTCAACGGCGCTGCCCAGGAAGGCGTCGGCTACTACCAGCTGACCCAGAAGGATGCCCGACGCTCCTCCGCCTCGGTCGCTTATTTGAAGCCGATCCGCAGCCGCAAGAACCTGACCCTCCGAACCGATGTGCTGGTGACGCGCATCGTCGTCGAGAACGGTCGCGCTATCGGCGTCGAGGTGGTCGACAGGCCGGGCGGCGAGAAGAAAATCCTGCGCGCCGAACGCGAGGTGATCGTCTCGTCCGGCGCCATCGGCTCGCCGAAACTCCTGATGCAGTCGGGGATCGGCCCCGCAGACCATCTGAAGTCGGTCGGCGTCACGCCGGTGCATGACCTGCCCGGCGTCGGCTCCAACATGCAGGACCATCTCGATTTGTTCGTCATCGCCGAATGCACCGGCGATCACACCTATGACAACTACGCCAAGCTGCACCGCACGGCCTGGGCCGGTCTGCAATATCTGCTGCTGAAGAAAGGCCCGGTGGCCTCCAGCCTGTTCGAGACCGGCGGCTTCTGGTACGCCGACCCGACCGCCGCCTCGCCCGACATTCAGTTCCATCTCGGCTTGGGATCCGGCATCGAGGCCGGCGTCGAGAAGCTGAACAATCCAGGTGTCACCCTGAACTCGGCCTTCCTGCGGCCGCGCTCACGCGGCACGGTGCGGCTGAAGAGTGCCGACCCGGCCGACCACCCGCTGATCGATCCGAACTACTGGTCCGATCCCTATGACCGCGCCATGTCGATCAAGGGGCTGCGACTGGCGCGCCAGATCATGCGGCAGAAGGCGCTTGCCCCTTACGTGCTGCGCGAAGTGCTGCCCGGGCCGTCGCTCGCCAGCGACGACGAGCTGTTCGACTATGCCTGCCGCACCTCCAAAACCGACCATCACCCGGTTGGCACCTGCCGCATGGGCCATGACGACATGGCCGTGGTGACACCGGATCTGCGGTTGCGCGGCATCGAGGGCCTGCGCGTTTGCGATGCCTCGGTGATGCCGCGCGTGCCTTCATCCAACACCAATGCGCCGACAATAATGGTCGGTGAAAAAGGAGCCGATCTGGTCCTCGGCCGCGAGCCGCTGCCGCCGGCGGTGTTTTCCGGAAACCGGGCTGCTTAGCCGCTGAGGAGCAAGACATGATCAGGCACTGTGTTTTCGCTAGATTTCGCAATGATGTCGACGCCGCCGAACGCACGGCGATCCATGCCGATCTCGAAGCGCTGCGACAGGTTATCGACGGCATGGACGCCGTAAAATTCAGCGCCAATGTCAGCCCGGAGCCGTTCGCACGCGGCTTCACCCATGGCTTCACCATCGACTTCCGCGATGCTGCCGCGCGCGATGCCTATCTTGCGCATGAAGCGCACCAGCGCGCCGGCGCACGCCTGGTCGCTGCCCTGGAAGGCGGCACGGACGGGCTGATGGTGTTTGATCTCGAAATCTAGACTCACCATCAAGCCACGATCGAGTTCATCGACAGATGGCGCCGGTCGCTCCTCATCGCACCTCAGCGGGCGTTCGATCAAATGAGCCGCGCGAAAAAGTGACCACCGGTCTTCCCTGAACTGGCTGATAATTCCTCACATCGATGATGGTGGAGGAGGAAGATTTGCCCCTTAATTCGCAGCAGAAGAAGACCGTCCTCGCCTCGTTCCTGGGCTGGACGCTCGATGCTTTCGATTTCTTCCTTCTGACATTCCTGCTCACCGATATCGCGACCGAATTCCACGCCGACGTGCCCGCGGTCTCCAAGGCGCTGTTCCTGACCTTGGCCACACGCTTCATCGGCGCGTTCTTCTTCGGCATGCTTGCCGACAAATACGGGCGCAAGCCGATCCTCATGCTCAACATCGTGAGCTATTCGGTGATCGGCGCGCTGGCCGCCTTCTCGCCCAATCTCGGCATCTTCCTCGCCCTGCGTGCGCTGTTCGGCATCGCCATGGGCGGCGAATGGGGGCTTGGCAGTTCGCTGGCCATGGAATCCATTCCGCCGAGCGCACGCGGCATGGTCTCCGGCATCCTGCAATGCGGCTATCCGGCCGGCTATCTGCTGGCGGCGGTGGTCTATGGCCTGCTCTATCAGCAGACGATCGGCGGCTACACGATCGGCTGGCGCGCCATGTTCCTGCTCAGCTTCGTGCCGGCGCTGATTGTGCTCTTCATCCGCTCGCATGTGCCGGAATCGCCGGCCTTCGTCGAAGCGCAGAAGACGGCTCGACCGGGCATGTGGGAAACCCTGCAGAAACACTGGGGTGTCGCGCTCTATGCCGTCGTGCTGATGATGTTCTTCAATTTCTTTAGTCATGGCACGCAGGACCTCTACCCGACCTTCCTGAAGAAGCAGCACGGCTTCGATCCGCATACGGTGAGCTGGATCACCATCGTCGCCAATATCGGCGCCATCGTCGGCGGCCTGGCATTCGGCGCGCTGTCCGAAAAGATCGGCCGCGTCAACGCCATCACGCTGGCCTGCCTGATCGCCTTGCCGTCGATCCCGCTATGGGCCTACTCGACCACGCCGTTCATGCTCGCCATCGGCGCCTTCGTCATGCAGGTCGCGGTCCAGGGCGCCTGGGGCGTCATCCCCGTGCACCTCAACGAGCTTTCGCCCGGGGCGGTGCGGGCGACCTTGCCCGGCTTTATCTATCAGGCGGGCAATCTCGCCGCGTCCTATGGCGGCCCCTATCAGGCAGGAATCGCGGAAAGCGCCGGAGGCAGCTATGGCTATGCCCTGGCGCTGTTCGCAGGCGTGGTCGCCATCTGCATCATCGTCGTCATCCGTTTCAGTCCGGAACGACGTGGCCAGTTGATGACCGTACTCAATTAGGGTCGAAATCAGCCGAGCCTGAGCGCAACGACGCCGGCGACGATGCTGAGCGCGGCGGCACCGCGCCAGCCGGTCATTTTTTCGCCGAGAGCGAAGACCGAGATCATCATGGCAAACAGAATCGAGGTTTCGCGCAGCGAGGCCACGGAGGCGATCGGCGCCTTGGTCATCGCCCACATGACGATCCAGTAGGCGGCGCCGCTGAGCACGCCCGTGAACAGTCCTGCCTTCCAGTCGCGCGCCAACACCGGCAGCGCCTTCGGCCCGCGGAAGATGAGGCACAGCACCAAGGCGCCAAAAGCATCGCAGATGAACAGCCAGGCTGCATAGCTCTGCGCGGTTGCCGCCAGCCGTGCGCCGCTGCCGTCGGACAGCGTGTAACTGGCAATGAAGATGGAAGTGCCCAGTGCGAAGCCAACCGCGCGCAGATTGAGTTTTTCCAGATGTGCGCCGCCACGAAACGACATCACCAGCGTGCCGGCCGACAACAGGAAGATGCCGAGCATGGCGAACGGGCCGGGAATCTCGGCAACGACGAACATGCCGCCAAAGGCCGAGAGCAGAGGTGCGGTGCCCCGCGCCAGCGGATAGGTCTGGGCGAAATCGCCCGCCTTGTAGGCGCCGATCAGGAAGGTGCGGTAGCCCATGTGGAAAATGACGGAGGCGATGATGTAGGGCCACACCTCCGCCTTCGGCACTTCGACGAAGGGCAGCACCACGAGTGCCGCCGCGCCCATGCCGAGCGTCATCAGCGTGATCGACAGGAAGCGGTCGAGATGAACCTTGACCAGCGCATTCCAGATCGCGTGCATGGCAGCGGCGGCAAGCACTGCAAAAAAAACGAAAAGCGTCATGTGGCAATGCCGGGCGTTTCCAGGTCGATGTCGACCCGCAACGGAAAATGATCCGACGCAACCTCGTCGATATCGGCACAGATCGAACGCACCCGCCCGGCGAACATGCCGCCGACGAAGCAATGGTCGAGCCGGCGCTTTGCCAGTCTGCCGTCGATGTTCTTCACATGGGTGTGGAAGTCCGGAACCGGCTCCCCGGCAACAGCGGCGGCATCGACGAAACCGCTGAGATAGGCGGCACCCGGATGGTAGGGCGTGCTGCCGACGATGCGGCGATATTCGGCGCTGCCCGGCTCCATGTTGAAATCGCCCATCCAGATCGCCGCCAGCGGGTTTTCCGGCTCCGCTTCGCCGCTGGTCCAGTTGCGCGTGGGCTCGTCGTCGACGCCGCTCCACGGCCCGCCGTCGGACGGTGCCCGGCGATGCTCGGCCAGGAGATAGTCGATCTGCTCCAGCCGCTCCTCGGCCGCGATATGGGCGAGATGCAGCGACAACACCCGCACCGGCCCTGCCGGCGTGCGGATCATGCATTCGAGTGCTGCATTGCGGGTGTTGAGCGGCCGCTGCGTGCGGCGCATCGGCAGCGCATGCAGCCGCGACCAGACGATCGGCAGTTTCGACAGCACCATGGTGCCGAACTGGCGGCGCCGGTTGACCAGGCGGCCGTCATGCCGCTCGCTGGCGTCCATGTCGAAGGCCGGGCCATAGACCCAGTGATAGTCGGGCAGCAGGCTGGAAAGCAGTTCCGGCTGATCGTCGAAATTGCTGCGTTGCCAGTGACGCTCGACTTCCTGCAGTGCAATGACGTCGGCGCCGGCAACGATGCGCGCGGCGCGCGAAAGATCGTAGCGCCCGTCGCTGCCGAACCCGTACTGGATGTTGTAGCTGACCAGCTTCATTGCTTATCCGGCTCAATTTCGTGTTGGCAGTAGCGGTTCGATGCCGCGGTTGCAATGTGCAGGAGAATGGACGTGGCTTGGACCAGCCTTGCCCCTGACCGGGATCATGCACCGATCCCGAAGCACTTCGGTATCTTCCGTGCGCCGGAAAACGGCGTGCGATGCCTCAAGTATTCAGCGGCTGGAACCGGCCGGGTGGCGACGCGGCCAGTTCGGTCCAGTCGATCTCTTCCTCAAGGCGATGATAGGCTTCGTCGCCAATCGTCTCGTTGCGGCGCAATTCCTCCAGCGCGTCGCGCTGGCTCTTGATCGCATAAAGACGCAAGCGGTCATATTCGGTCGCCGCCTGGGCATCGTCGGGGTTTTTGGCGATCTTGCGTTGAGCGGCATATTGCTCGCGCACCGCGGCCGCAGCGTCCGATGTCTTGCCGCTCAATATGTCGAGCGCCGCCTGCATGACCACAACGCGCGCCTGCGCAACCTCGCGGTCGACCGTTTCGTCAGGATTGAGATTCAAAAGGCGCAGCAGCGGCTTCAGGCTCATGCCTT
>NZ_RZQA01000224.1:0-7844 GCF_004022915.1 Mesorhizobium sp. M7A.F.Ca.US.006.04.2.1 | reverse complement strand
GTGGGAATTCGAACGCCGTGAGCGCTCGTTCGAGGTCGGTTTCGGCGGTTCGGTGGAATCGATCACCTCCAAGGACGGCCGCCTCGAACGCCATGTCTGGAAGCCGACCGAGCATGTGCTGGCCGTCGCCTATGATACGCCCGTCGTCGGCTGGCGGGCCAACCGCGTCAACACGCTGCGGCTCTGGTCGGGCATGCCGGTCGATCCGATCCTGCTCGACAAGTTCAATGCCGGCGACCACATCGGCGCGCTCGCCGAAAGCAACAAGGCCGATGCCTTGTCGCGCGTGCTCTATCCCGCCGATTCCCACAAGGCCGGGCAGGAACTGCGGCTTCGGCAGGAATATTTCTTCTCCACCGCATCGCTGCAGGACATCGTCCAGCGCCATCTCAGCCAATATGGCGACCTGAAGTCCTTGCCCGACAAGGCTGCGATCCACCTGAACGACACCCATCCGGCCATCGCTGTGCCGGAGTTGATGCGCCTGTTGATGGACGTCCACGGCATGGACTTCGATCAGGCCTGGGACATCACCCAGCGCACCTTCGGCTACACCAACCACACGCTGCTGCCCGAGGCACTGGAAAGCTGGCCGGTGCCGCTGTTCGAGCGGCTTTTGCCGCGCCACATGCAGATCGTCTATGCCATCAACGCTGAAGTGCTTCTGGAGGCGCGTGCGTCCAACCAGTTCTCGGACGAGCAGATCGGCCGCATCTCGCTGATCCAGGAAAATGGCGACCGCCGGGTGCGCATGGGCAATCTGGCCTTTGTCGGTTCGCACTCGATCAACGGCGTTTCGGCGCTTCACACCGACCTGATGAAGGAGACGGTGTTCGCCGATCTGCACAAGCTCTATCCCGATCGCATCAACAACAAGACCAACGGCATCACGCCGCGGCGCTGGCTGATCCAGTGTAATCCCGGGCTGACGTCGCTTGCCCGCGAGGCGATCGGCGACCGCTTTCTCGATGACATCGACGCCATCAAGGATCTCGACGGTTTCGCCGGCGATGCCGCCTTTCGCGACAAGTTCGCCGCCGTCAAGCGAGCCAACAAGGCGCGGCTGGCCAACCTCGTCGCCGACCGGCTCGGCATCAAGGTCGATCCCTCGGCGCTGTTCGATATCCAGATCAAGCGTATCCATGAATACAAGCGCCAGCTTCTGAATATCCTCGAGGCGATCGCCCTCTACGACCAGATCCGCTCGCATCCCGAGCGCGACTGGATGCCGCGCGTGAAATTCTTCGGCGGCAAGGCGGCGCCCAGCTACCACAATGCCAAGCTGATCATCAAACTCGCCAACGATGTCGCCAAGGTCATCAACCGCGATCCGGCCGTGCGGGGTCTGCTGAAGGTGGTGTTCGTGCCGAACTACAATGTCAGCCTTGCCGAGATCATGATGCCGGCCGCCGATCTGTCCGAACAGATCTCGACCGCCGGCATGGAAGCGTCGGGCACCGGCAACATGAAGTTCGCGTTGAACGGTGCGCTGACCATCGGCACGCTCGACGGCGCCAATGTCGAGATCAAGGAATGCGTCGGCGACGACAACATCTTCATCTTCGGCCTGACCACCGCCGAGGTCGCCGAGCGGCGCAACAACGGCTACGATCCGCGCGCCGTCATCGAAGGCTCGCCTGAGCTGGCGCAAGCGGTTGCGGCTGTTTCGTCAGGCGTCTTCTCGCCGGACGATCCGGAGCGTTACCGCGATCTCATCAACGGTCTCTACAACAGCGACTGGTTCATGGTTGCCGCCGATTTCGATGCCTATGCCGCCGCCCAGCGCGAGGTCGATGCGGTCTGGCGCAACAGTCCCGACTGGTACGCCCGGGCAATCCGCAACGTTGCGCGTGTCGGCTGGTTCTCCTCCGATCGCACGATCCGCCAATATGCGAAAGAAATCTGGAACGTGCCCGTCTGATGTGATTGCATGAGGCCGCAAACAATGTGGTCCCGGTGATGTGAATTGAATGTCGGATTCACATCACTAGAAACAAACACTTGGTGCCCGGGGAGGGACACTGCCTGATGAAGAAGCCGCGCGCGACCGCTGCGACAAGCGGGCCGGATGGACTGGCGCCAGCCGGCGATGTCGCGGCGATTGTTGCCGGCACGCACGGAGATCCCTTCGCCGTCCTTGGTGTCCATGAGGTCGGCAAGAGCCTGTATGCCCGGTGCTTTGTTCCGAATGCCGAATTCGTCACCGCCTACACGCTGACCGGCACCATCGCGGGTGAACTGTCCAGGCGCGACGATGGCGGCTTTTTCGAAGGCAAGCTCTCGATCAAGAAGCGGCAACCCCTGCGCTATCATGCCAGGAACGCCGGCGGCGACTGGTGGCTGACCGATCCCTATTCGTTCGGTCCGGTGCTGGGCCCGATGGACGATTACTACATCGCCCAAGGCTCGCATCTAAGGCTGTTCGACAAGCTCGGCGCCCATGTCATCGATCACGAAGGCGCCACCGGAGTGCATTTCGCCGTCTGGGCTCCCAATGCGCGGCGCGTCTCTGTGGTCGGCGACTTCAACGAGTGGGACGGCCGCCGGCACACCATGCGAGACCGCCGCGACACCGGTATCTGGGAACTGTTCGTACCCGACATCGGTGCCGGACGACCCTACAAATACGAGATCATCGGCCCCGATGGTGTGAGGCTGCCGCTGAAGGCCGACCCGTTCGCCTTCAAATCCGAACTGCGTCCGGCTACTGCTTCGGTCGTGGCGGTGCCGCCGGCGCACGAGTGGGGCGACGAGGCGCATCGCAATTTCTGGCGCAATGCCGATCACCGGCGAGAAGCCATCTCGATCTACGAGGTCCATGCCGGCTCCTGGCAGCTTCGCGACGACGGAACGTTCCTGTCATGGGACGAGTTGGCCGACCGGCTGATCCCCTATGTGGTCGAGACCGGTTTCACCCACATCGAATTCATGCCGATCTCTGAACATCCCTACGACCCGTCCTGGGGCTACCAGACGACCGGCCTTTACGCGCCGTCGGCCCGCTTTGGCGACCCGGACGGCTTTGCCCGTTTCGTCGATGGCGCCCACCGCGCCGGCGTCGGCGTCATCCTCGACTGGGTGCCGGCACATTTCCCGGTCGACGCGCATGGCCTGGCCAATTTCGATGGCACCGCGCTCTATGAACATGCCGATCCGCGCAAGGGTTTTCATCCCGACTGGAACACCGCGATCTACAATTTCGGCCGCCGCGAGGTGGTGTCGTTCCTGGTCAACAATGCGCTGTTCTGGGCCGAGAAATACCATGTCGACGGTTTGCGCGTCGACGCGGTCGCCTCGATGCTCTACCTCGACTATTCACGCAAGGCCGGCGAATGGATCCCCAACGAGAAGGGCGGCCGCGAGAATCTCGAGGCGGTCAGCTTCCTGCAGAAGATGAACAAGGAGGTCTACGGCCATCATCCGGGCGTCATGACCATAGCCGAGGAATCGACCTCATGGCCGAAGGTCTCGGCACCGGTGCATGAAGGCGGCCTCGGCTTCGGCTTCAAGTGGAATATGGGCTTCATGCACGACACGCTGGAGTATTTCTCCAAGGAGCCGATCTTCCGAAAGCACCACCACAACGACCTCACCTTCGGCCTGACCTACGCCTTCTCGGAGAATTTCGTGCTGCCGCTCTCGCATGACGAGGTTGTGCACGGCAAAGGCACGTTGCTTGGCAAGATGGCCGGCGACGACTGGCAGAAGTTTGCGACGCTACGCGCCTACTACGCTTTCATGTGGGGCTATCCCGGCAAGAAGCTGCTTTTCATGGGGCAGGAGTTCGCGCAGCGCCGCGAATGGAGCGAGGCGCGCGCGCTCGACTGGAACCTGCTTGAATTCCGGCCGCATCGCGGCGTCTGGCAGACGGTGCGCGATCTCAACTATCTCTACCGTTCGCGCCCGGCACTGCATGGCCGTGATTGTGAGCCGGAAGGGTTTTCCTGGCTGATCGTCGACGACAGCCAGAATTCGGTTTTTGCCTGGCTTCGCAGTGCGCCGGGCGGCAGCCCAGTGGCCGTCATTTCCAATTTCACGCCGGTGCCGCGCGATAATTATCGCGTGCCGTTGCCGACATCAGGCAAATGGCGCGAGATCATCAACACCGACGCTTCTGAATATGGCGGTTCCGGCAAGGGCAATGGCGGCATGGTCGAGGCGCGGGCGGAGGAAGGAAGCATCGCCGCGACGATGCTCTTGCCGCCGCTGTCCACGATCATGCTCGAGCTCGTCGCCGACTGAACCCATCGACACTGAGTAACATGTCGAGATCGAGTAACTTGGGAGGGTAGAAATGGCAGACTTGAAACGGACCCAGCCGCTGGCGCGCGATGCCATGGCCTATGTATTGGCCGGCGGCCGTGGCAGCCGCCTCAAGGAACTGACCGACCGGCGTGCCAAGCCGGCCGTCTATTTCGGCGGCAAGACGCGCATCATCGACTTCGCGCTCTCCAACGCGCTTAACTCCGGCATTCGACGCCTCGGCGTTGCCACCCAGTACAAGGCGCATTCGCTGATCCGTCATCTGCAGCGCGGCTGGAACTTCCTGCGCCCCGAGCGAAACGAAAGCTTCGACATCCTGCCGGCCAGCCAGCGCGTCTCGGAAACGCAGTGGTATGAGGGCACGGCTGACGCCGTCTATCAGAACATCGACATCATCGAGGCCTACGGACCCGAATACATGGTCATCCTGGCTGGCGACCACATCTACAAGATGGACTACGAGATGATGCTTCGCCAGCACGTCGACGCCAATGCCGACGTCACCGTTGGCTGCCTCGAAGTGCCGCGCATTGAAGCCACCGGCTTCGGCGTCATGCATGTCGATGGCAAGGACAACATCATCGCCTTCGTCGAAAAGCCCGCCGATCCGCCCGGCATTCCCGATAAGCCGGAGTTTGCCTTGGCCTCGATGGGCATTTACGTCTTCAAGACCAAGTTTCTGATGGAGCAGTTGCGCCGCGATGCGGCCGAGCCGGGCTCGAGCCGCGACTTCGGCAAGGACATCATCCCCTATATCGTCCAGCACGGTAAGGCGATCGCGCACCGCTTCGCCAAGTCCTGCGTCCGTTCGACCGCTGAGAACGAGGCCTACTGGCGCGATGTCGGAACGGTCGACGCCTATTGGGAAGCCAATATCGACCTGACCGATATCACGCCGGAGCTCGACCTCTACGACCGCGACTGGCCGATCTGGACCTATGCCGAATTGAAGCCGCCGGCAAAGTTCGTGCATGACGAGGATGGCCGCCGCGGTTCGGCCGTGTCTTCGCTGGTTTCGGGCGATTGCATCGTCTCGGGGGCTTCGCTGAAAAAAAGCCTGATCTTCACCGGCGCGCGCATCAATTCCTATTCGACGCTCGAAGAAGTCGTCATGCTGCCCGACGTTCATGTCGGCCGGAACGCAAAGTTGAAGCGCGTGGTCATCGACCATGGTGTTAGGATACCGGAAGGGCTGGTGGTCGGCGAAGATCCTATTCTCGACGCCAAGCGCTTCCGCGTTTCCGAAAAGGGCATCTGCCTGGTCACCCAGGACATGATCGACAAGCTGGGGCTCTGACGCATGCAGGTTCTGTCGGTCACGCCGGAAATTTTCCCGCTCATCAAGACCGGTGGGCTTGCCGACGTGACCGGCGCGCTGCCAATTGCCTTGGCGGCCAAGGGCGTGACCGTGCGCACGCTCATGCCCGGCTTTCCGACCGTCATGGCCGCCTTCAAGAAAAAGCGGGCGGTTCTGCAATACCCCTTGCTGCAGGGCGGCAAGGCCTCTGTCCATTCCGTCCAACTCGCCGGGCTCGAACTGTTCGTGCTCGATGCGCCGCATCTGTTCGACCGTCCCGGCGGCCCCTATGGCAATGCGACTGGCGTCGACTGGCCAGACAATTGGCGGCGTTTCGCGGCGTTGAGCCAGGTCGGCGGCGACATTGCCGGCGGCGCCATCTCGGGCTACCAGCCCGACATCGTGCACGCCCATGACTGGCAGTCGGCGATGACGCTGGCCTATATGCGCTATGGCAAGGCGGTCGGCGTGCCTTCGATGATGACCGTCCACAACCTCGCCTTCCAGGGCCAGTTCGGCGCCGGCATTTTCGGCGAGCTTGGCTTGCCGGCGGCGGCGATGGCGCTCGACGGCGTCGAATATTATGGTTGTGTCGGCTTCCTCAAGGCGGGCCTGCAGGCCGCCTGGGCGATCACCACGGTCAGTCCGACCTACGCGCAGGAAATCCGCTCGCCCGAATTCGGCATGGGCCTCGACGGCCTCATCAACATGCGCTCCAGCGATCTCCATGGCATCGTCAACGGCATCGACACCGGCATCTGGGATCCGGAAACCGACAAGCATCTGGTGTCCAACTACACGGCCAGCACGCTGAAGGCGCGCGCACCCAACAGGGCTGCCGTGGAGGACCGCTTCAGCCTTGAGCGCGATGACAGCCCGATCGTCTGCGTGGTCAGCCGCCTGACCTGGCAAAAGGGCATGGACATATTGGCGCTGGTGGTCGACGGCATTGTCGCGACGGGTGCGCGGCTCGCCATCCTGGGATCGGGCGATGCCGGTCTCGAAGGCGCGCTGCTTGCCGCCGCCGCCAGGCATCGCGGCCGCATCGGCGTCGTCGTCGGCTACGACGAGGGGCTGTCGCACATCATGCAGGGCGGCTGCGACGCCATCGTCATTCCCTCGCGCTTCGAACCGTGCGGGCTGACGCAGCTTTACGGCCTGCGCTATGGCTGCGTGCCGGTAGTCGCGCGCACCGGCGGCCTCGCCGACACGGTCATCGACGCCAATGAGGCTGCCGTCTCTGCCGGCGTCGCCACCGGCTTCCAGTTCGCGCCCAACAATGGCGGCGCCTTGCTGCACGCTATCCGCCGCCTCGTCGACGCCCATGCCAGTCCGACGGTCTGGGAATCACTGCAGCGCCAGGGCATGAAAGCCGATGTGTCGTGGGACAAGAGCGCGGAAAAATACGTCGAACTCTATCGTTCGCTGCTTTCGAAAAGGGTTGCCTGAAGCATGATACGGACCGTTCCCACCAAGCCTTATTCCGACCAGAAGCCCGGCACGTCGGGCCTGCGCAAGAAGGTGCCTGTCTTTCAGCAGGAGCACTATGCCGAGAATTTCATCCAGTCGATCTTCGACGCGCTCGACGGTTTCAAGGGCAAGACCCTGGTGATCGGTGGCGACGGCCGCTTCTACAACCGCGAGGTCATCCAGAAGGCCATCGCCATCGCAGCCGCCAACGGCTTCGGCAAGGTGATGGTCGGGCAGGGCGGCATCCTGTCGACGCCAGCCGCTTCGCATGTCATCCGCAAATACAAGACCTTTGGCGGCATCATCCTGTCGGCCAGCCACAATCCGGGCGGCCCGCATGAGGATTTCGGCATCAAGTACAATGCCGGCAATGGCGGCCCGGCGCCGGAAAAGCTCACCGACGCGATCTTCGAAAAGACCAAGGCGATTTCGAGCTTCAAGATCGCCGATATCGATCCGATCGACATCGACACAACAGGAACGGTCAAGGCCGCCGGCATGACGGTCGAGATCATCGATCCGGTCGTGGACTATGCCGCGCTGATGGAAAGCCTGTTCGATTTCGACGCCCTGCGCAAACTCTTCAAGTCCGGCTTCCGCATGCGCTTCGACGCCATGCACGCGGTGACCGGTCCCTACGCCAAGGAGATCCTGGAAAACCGGCTTGGCGCGCCCAATGGCACCTGCCGCAATTTCAAGCCGCTGCCGGATTTCGGCGGCCACCATCCGGACCCGAACCTTGTCCACGCCAAACACCTCTATGACGAGATGATGGGACCGGACGCGCCGGATTTCGGCGCCGCCTCGGATGGGG
>NZ_RZQA01000223.1:0-7871 GCF_004022915.1 Mesorhizobium sp. M7A.F.Ca.US.006.04.2.1 | reverse complement strand
GGCAGCGGCCGATGCACGATCTTCGATCGGGCGTTGGTGTAATCGACGACCAGCGTCGCCAGTTCCATGATGGTGAATTCGGCAGGGTTGCCGAGATTGACCGGGTGGGCGGGCGCGTTCGGCGCATTCATCAGCCGGATAAAGCCCTCGATCAGGTCGTCGGCATAGCAGAAGGAGCGCGTCTGCTGGCCGCTGCCATAGACGGTCAGGTCCTCGCCGCGCAGCGCCTGGACGATGAAGTTCGAAACCACACGTCCATCGTCGGGCTGCATGCGGCGACCGTAGGTGTTGAAAATGCGGGCGACACGAATATCGAGACCATAGGTTCTCGAATAATCGAAGAACAGGGTTTCGGCCGAGCGCTTGCCTTCATCGTAGCAGGAGCGCGGCCCGTGCGTGTTGACGTTGCCGAAGTAGCTCTCGGGCTGTGGATGCACGAAGGGATCGCCATAGACTTCGGACGTCGAGGCCTGGAATATCTTGGCCTTGTTCTGTCGCGCGAGTTCCAGAAGGTTCAGCGAGCCAAGCACGCTTGTCTTGAAGGTGTGGATCGGATCTGCCTGGTAGTGCGGCGGAGAGGCTGGGCAGGCGAGATTGTAGATCTCGTCGCACTGAAGGTCCGAAGGCAGTGCATCGACGATGTCGTGCTCGATGCAGCTGAAGCTCGGATTGCGCTGAAGGGCATTGAGATTGTATCTTTTGCCGGTGTGGAAATTGTCCAGCGCGACAACGTCGTATCCGTCCCGCAAAAGACGTTCGCACAGATGCGAACCTAAAAATCCCGCTCCTCCGGCGACAAGGGCGCGTCGTCGGCTTTGGCTGGCGTCCTTTTGGCTGCCGGATTCCAGTTTCAGAACCTTGACAAGCTTAGTCATGCTTTCCTCATACGCACCGAACACGCTACCGCCGGGCCGGGACAAAGCATCGCCCGGCCACGTTCCTGAGAACGTGGCAAACCTCCGCATCTGCGGAACCGCCATCACTGATGTGCGTCAATTGTTCTTTGGCTTTCGCGAAGCTGGTGCGACTACACAACCTCCGTGCTGCCGCTCAGCATTCTCCGCGCCCCGAAATCGCGATCACACGCCCGGTGTCACCATCGATTGCTCGCCCAAATTGCACATCCCAACGCATCGAAAATATACCTGTGGAAATTATAGTCAACTAAATTAGCAATTTCTTAACCAAATGCGCTCGCGAATGGTTAATCATGAAAGCGGCTACGGCCTCTCGGATCGAAGCATGGCGCACAAGGCAAATCCTGTTTACGAATCAGCATATTGGCTCGATCGACGTCAACATGTTGCCGGACGCGGCAAGCTGTCCCTTGAGGTAGAATCAAAACCTGACAGCAAGAACGGCCAAGAATGAGCCGACAGCAATATTCAGCGCGGCGCGCGAAATACACGGCTTAATTTTTGAGCGCATAGGTAGAACGTTATCGGCATTGTTGCGCAGCCACGCCGCCAATCTGGTTGCGCTCGCACCCCGCACGGTCCACCTCCAGGGTGGCTGCCGCAACTGGCCATCGCCTTTTGGCCGTCGGGGCGCTATTGGCAAGGTTACGATACGCCATGGTGATGTGAATGCGCTTTCTGTTTGTCCTGATCCTGCTTGTCGGCGCCGGCGTCGGTGTCATCTATCCCTGGGCGATGAGCAATTTCTCCGGGCACGAGATCGGCACCTGGCGGGTCTATGAGCAAGGCCGTTTCAAGCCGCTGACGGTGCCGCTCTCCGGCCGCGATGCGCCGGTGCGGGTGCTGGTCGACCTGACCGCAAGAGCCGAGCGCATCGTCTCGCAGCAGCGCACCGTGCTGACGCTGACCGCCGCCAGCAATGGCCGCACGGTGCTCGCCTCGACGCTGCAGTTCAACCATTCCGACAATCCTCGCCAGGCCAGCCCGCAACTGCCCGACAAGATCTTTCGCGACGAGGCCGGCGTCATCGCGACCGTCAGCCCGGGTCCCTACGTCTTCACCGTCGGACCGGGTGATGCCGACGACATACCGATGCGGGCTGTCGATCTCATCCTGCGCTCCGGCGCAGGCGAGATCGACAGCCGTGCACGGCCGGTCGGCTTCGCGCTGATGGCGATCGGCCTGATCGGATTTTTGCTGACCTTGCGCACTCGAGGCGGTCGGCCGGAAAATCCGAACTCTCAGCCGCCACCGCCGCGCTGGGGCAGGGGCTGATGCATGTCGCCCAAAAGTGTGCAGCGGTTTTGGGACAACGACATGCATAACGGCACAAGACGATGAACTACCGCCACGCTTACCATGCCGGGAATTTCGCCGACGTCGTCAAGCATGTCGTGCTGACGCGCTTGCTCGAGTATCTGAAGCAGAAGGACAAGGCGTTTCGGGTCGTCGACACCCATGCCGGCATTGGCCGCTACGATCTGTCGTCGGCCGAAGCGCAGAAGACGGGTGAGTGGCAAGGCGGCATCGGCAGGCTGATCGATGCCCCGTTTGCCGCGCCGGTGGCAGCACTGCTCGCGCCTTATCTGGAGACAATACGGTCGCTCAACCCTGAGGGTGGCATCCAGAAATACCCGGGCTCCCCGTTGATTGCGCGCCATCTCATGCGCAAGCAGGACAGGCTGACCGCGATCGAGCTGCACCCCAAGGATGCCGCGAGGCTGAGGACGTTCTTTGCCGGCGATTTCCAGGCCCGGATCATCGAACTCGATGGTTGGCTCGCGCTCGGCGCCCATCTGCCGCCGAAGGAGAAGCGCGGCCTTGTTCTCATCGATCCGCCATTCGAGGAAGCGGGTGAGTTCGATCGCCTCGTCGACGGGCTCATAAGGGCGCACAAGCGCTGGCCAGGCGGCATCTACGCGCTCTGGTATCCGATCAAGGACCGCAAGGCGATCATCGCTTTCCGCAAGGCGCTGAAGCAATCGGGCATCCCGAAGCTGCTCGACATCGAATTCGAGATCAGGCCGGCCTCTTTGGAACCCAGCCTCGACGGCAGCGGTCTGCTGGTGGTCAATCCGCCGTTCACGCTGGAGGGCGAGCTGCGGACGCTGCTGCCGGCCCTGCACAGGCTGCTTGCGGTGGGGCGGCCGGCGCACTGGTCGTTGGAATGGCTGGCCGGCGAGCAGGCTTGAGGCGGGCTCATTGACGACCCGGGACCCGCGCTCTTTTGGATCCGGGCATGAACGTGCCAGAGCCATTCCGGTGCCGTGTAAATTCGGCTTTGGTCGAAAAGCAGTTTCAAACTGGGAAACCATTGTCAACGCAACCGCTTGACCGCCGCCGAGCGAATCCGCACAGTGCGCACAATCGACCTTGAGAGGCTGCCATGACTCGCTTCGCCAAATCCGCTCTTGCCGCCCTGATTTCGCTCTGCACCCCGCTTGCCGCGCCTCTCGGTATCACCCAGACCGTGCAGGCCGCCGATCTTACGGTCTATTCCGATGAAGACAGCGGGGTCTGCGGTCAGCCTTGGGTACTGAACAAGATCACCAGCCGCTTTTCCTATCAGGTGCATCACGTGCCGCATCTGCCGGATGTAGAGATCACTGATTTCCGGCGCATTCACCAGCATCGCTATCTGGCGGCCGACGATACCTGGCCGATCGGTCGCCGTTATTGCGGGGCCACCGTCAGCCTGTCCGACGGCCGCGATCGCACCATCTGGTACCTGATCGAGGAAGGCCAGGGCTTTGCCTCGATCGGCGACAATGTCGAATTCTGCGTCTCGGGCTTCGACCGCTGGATGGTCTACAACGGCCGCTGCCGCATTCTGCGCTAAACCCGGTTTCCCCTTCCAATCTCTTTCGCGCCTGTGGCTTGATCGGCTGCAGGCGTTTTTCGTGCTGCGTTGACAGCTGGCGCGATCCGTCGCATAGATATGAGGCAGACCTGTCTCACCACCTTGGTATGCGCCATGACACCATCGCCCGTTTCCGATAAGCGCCAGCACGTCCTTGAAACGGCCTACGTGCTGTTCAAGCGCGCCGGTTTTCATGCGACGGGTATCGACCGGATCATCGCCGAAGCCGATGTGGCCAAGATGACGATGTATCGCCACTTCCCCAGCAAGGACGAATTGATCGTCGAGGTGCTCGACTATCGCGCTATGCGTTTCGACCGCCAGCTCGACCGGCTCGCCCAGGAGGGCATTCCGCCGGAACAGAAAATCGGAAGGATCTTTGACTGGCATGCACGCTGGTTCCGCAGCGCCGATTTCCATGGCTGTCTGTTCGCACATGCATTGGCCGAGTTCGGCGATCCCGGGCATCCGGTTTTCAAGGCCGTTGTCAGGCAGAAGAACGGCCTCAAGCGGCGCATGCGGTCTATCCTCGAAGAGATGATGCCGCGCGGCCGCGCCGAAAGCGTGGCGGCGACACTGCTTATGCTGATCGAAGGTGCGACCTTGCTGGCGCAGATGGGGCCGGCCGACGCCGCCATTCGCGACGCCCGCAAGGCGGCCATGGGCATCGTCGCTGCTTCGCGTAAGTCCCAATGAGCCCGCTGGTCATCGGGCTCGCATTGTTTGCGGCGATCCTGCACGCAACCTGGAACGCGTTCCTGCGCACGGGGGCCGACAGGTTGTGGACCGTCACCGTCATGAGCTTTTCCAGTACGGCGCTCGCCATCCCCTTAGCCTTCTTCCACGCCCTTCCGGCCGCGCCGGCCTGGTCCTACATTGTGCTCTCGGCCTGCCTGCAGGTTGGCTACAGTTTGTTTCTGGTGGCCGCCTACAGATATGGCGAGCTGGGACAGGTCTATCCGATCGTTCGCGGCAGCGTGCCGCTGCTCGTCACGCTCGGCGGGTTCTTCCTGGCCAACCAGCAGCTCACTCTGCCGCAGACCATCGGTGTCGCGCTGGTCGCGGGCGGCATCATGGGCCTTTCTCTCGGAAGGGGCAGGGCCGCCACGACATCGATACTCTATGCGCTGGCAACGGGAGCGATCATCGCCGCCTATGCGACGGTCGATGCGCTCGGCGTTCGGGCGGCGGGAAACGCCGGCGCCTATACCGCATGGGTGCTGCTGATCTACGGCGCGTTGCTGCCGGCGGCCTTCGTCGCCTGCCGTGGCCGGCTCACAGTCGACCTGGGTGCGCCGGAAACCTGGAAGGCGCTGGGCGGCGGCCTGTTTGCACTTCTGGCCTACGGTGTCGTGGTCGCGGCCTTCGCGCTCGGACCGGCCGGTCCGATCACCGCGATCCGCGAAACCAGCGTCGTCTTCGCGGCCTTCATCGGACGTCTGTTCCTCGGCGAGGTGCTGACGCCGCGGCGGGTCGGCGCCTGCGCCATCGTCGCGCTCGGCGCCATCTGCCTCGGCTATCAGCCGTGACGGAAATGCGCATCGCGCAGTTTCTCGATTTTCCTGATGGCGCCGACAGGTAAACCGGCTAGTCTGGACTCCCGAGAGCGGCATTACCCTCGGGAGTTTTCATGGATCTCGCGACCTCGCTTGCCTTTGCGGCCGCCTTCTTCGTGTTCGCTGCCAGCCCGGGTCCGGACAACATGACGATCATCGCGCGCACAATCTCCAATGGCGCCGCGTCGGGCATCGCCTACGGTGCCGGCACCGTGGTCGGCATCCTCATCTTCCTGATCCTCGCCGCCTTCGGCCTGTCGATCGTCGCCGCCAAGATGGCGATCGTCATGACGGTGCTTCGCTATGGTGGAGCGGCCTATCTGGTCTGGACGGGCATCAGGCTGTGGATGGCGGCGCCCGTCATTCCCGAACTGCAGCCCATCTCAGGACGGCGAGGGCTGTTGATGATTTTTGCCACCGGCATCGCGCTCAATCTTGGCAATCCGAAAATGCCGTTGTTCTACATTGCGCTGTTGCCTAGCGTCGTCGGCGCATCGCTCGACGCAGGTCATCTCGGTGTGCTGATGATGGTGATCGTGGCCGTCGAGGTCGTGGTGATCGGCGGTCATGTCGTCCTCGCCGGTCGCGCCCGCAGCCTGTTGCGCACACCAAGGATCGTACGCCGGGTGAACCGCGCGGCGGGCGGTGTGATGATCGGCGCCGGCGTTGCCGTTGTTGCCGCGCGCTGAGCGGATTGCCCAGTCATCACGCTATTTCCTGCGCGCCGCCGCCTCGGCCTGATCGAGGATCTTGCGCAGGAATGCGGCATGGCCGCGGAACGCGCGCCGTCCGCTCGTCGTCGCCCTGACGCGCGTCTGCGGCCGGCGGCCGACGAACAGCTTTTCGATGTCGACATAACCAGCCCTGGCCAGCGTATCGAGATGCGCACCGAGATTGCCGTCGGTGACGTCCACGATGGCTTTCAGCCCGGTGAAATCCAGCGTTTGCCGCCTTTCCAGCATGCTCAGCGCCGCCATGATCCTGAGCCGAGTGCTCTGGTGGATGATTTCGTCGGCACTCATCGATTGGCTCCGGCGCAGCCAAGCCGGAGGCCGCCGACAACCATGCTGCCGCCGTGGCGGACCGTCTTGGCAATCTCGAACGGCGACAGCGCCGCTTGCTCCTGTGCGATCGACATTGAAATGCTCCAGCATGCTGTACAGAATACTCTGCCATGTAGAGTTATCTGTCAATTCACGAGCAGGCCGATCTGCGTTCGTGCTTGACAAGACGATGCACCGATCGGCTGTCGCATTGCAGTATAGATCGTCCGCCTGCACGAGATGATCGCACCGATGAGGCAGCGGTCATGATATCGGCGACCGACGATCGACACGCAAAGCTGCTCGCTGATCTTCGGAGCTTCACGAGAGGAGCGCTTCCGCGGACTGTGGAGAATGTCGGCGACACATTCTAGCCAATGGTCGAAGATCAGAAGTGAATTTCTGCGACGATCAGCACGACCATGTGCCGATCGTAACCGAAATTTAAGCTGCGAAAATCAGTCTATTGCTTCGCTGGCTAGCAAGCCGCGAGTCAGATATGCATGAGCGCGCCGGGTCATTACGGCCGTCGGCACAAAGGAAGGGGCATCGCATGGCTAAGCAGTCATCCAAAGCGCCGGCGTCCAAGGCACCGGCAAAGAAAGCACCCGCAAAAGCAGCGACGGCAAAGGTCGCAGCTGCAGTGAAGAAAGCAGCACCTGCTGCCAAGCCGAAGGCCGCGGCGGCCAAGGCAAAAGCAGCACCGGCCAAGAAGCCGGCAGCGAAAGCTGCGGCGAAACCGGCAGTGAAGAAGGCGGCACCCGCCAAGGCAGCGGCAAAGCCGGCTGCCAAGGCGGCACCGGCCAAGAAGCCTGCAGCGAAAGCTGCGGCGAAACCCGCAGCGAAGAAGGCAGCAGCACCTGCCAAGCAACCGGCTGCCAAGGCTGCACCAGCCAAGAAGCCGGCTGCCAAGGCTGCTCCGGCAAAGAAGGCTGCGGCAGCGAAATCTTCAGCGCCGGTGAAGAAAGCGGCACCTGCGGCCAAGCCGAAGGCAGCGCCCGCGAAGGCCGGCAAGAAGTAGTCGCGCTTCCCTCGCCGGGGGCGGTGCCGAAACAGTCAAGGGCGGGTGCCTCACAGGGCGCCCCGCTCGTTGTTTAGGCAGTCGGAAGGCGAGAACAGAGGCGGACGGAGGATATCTTTTCGCAGCTCCCAGGACTTCGCCATAGGGCGGAGTCCGGTGGGGCTTTTTTCGTGTCATTCATGCGGGTGATGAAACATCGGCGCGAGGCTCGTCGGTCTTGCCAGTCGGCTGGCGGCTTCGCGCGATCCCGGCAACCATGGTGATGAAGCACCGTCTTCATGGAGCGCTCGCTAAACGGCCCTGGCCGCTGCGTCGCTCGCTGGCGGCTGGGTTTTCCGCTTCTGGCCATTGCCCGATCGCGCCCGATCGGTCAACACTGCCGGCCTGCAAAACAGGAAACGGATCATGCCCAGACTGCTCTATGCGTCGTCTTCTCCCTACAGTTCCAAGGTACGAATGGCGGCAGCCTATGCC
>NZ_RZQA01000222.1:0-7885 GCF_004022915.1 Mesorhizobium sp. M7A.F.Ca.US.006.04.2.1 | reverse complement strand
CGTCTGGGTGGGGTCTGCTCGGGGTTTTTCGAGACACCCCCACCCGCGGCTTCGTCGCGACCTCCCTAAGGGGGAGGTGGGACGTCGCGCGACATCAACACATCAAACCGGCAACGGACTGACATCTCATGACCTCCGCCGTCTCCTTCCAGAAAGCCTCGCGCCATTTCGGCAGCGTGCGCGCGGTCGACGCGGTCGATCTCGACATCGCGCCGGGGGAATTCTTCGCCATGCTCGGGCCGTCCGGTTCCGGCAAGACCACTTGCCTGCGCCTCATCGCCGGCTTCGAGCAGCCGACATCGGGCTCGATCTCGATCTTCGGCGACCGCGCCGAGGGCGTTCCGCCCTATCGCCGCAACGTCAACACCGTGTTCCAGGACTATGCGCTGTTCCCGCATCTGAACGTGCTCGACAACGTTGCCTACGGGCTGATGGTCAAGGGCGTCGGCAAGGCTGAGCGGCACAAGGCGGCGGAAGAGGCGCTGTCACTGGTGCGGCTGCCCGGCTATGGCGCCCGCCGGCCCGGCCAGCTTTCCGGTGGCCAGCGCCAGCGCGTGGCACTCGCCCGCGCGCTGGTCAACCAACCACGCGCGCTGGTCAACCAACCAAAGGTGCTGCTGCTCGACGAGCCGCTCGGCGCGCTCGACCTCAAATTGCGCGAGAACATGCAGGAGGAGTTGAAGTCGCTGCAGAAGGCGCTCGGCATCACCTTCGTCTTCGTCACTCACGACCAGGGCGAAGCGCTGTCGATGGCCGACCGCGTCGCCGTCTTCAACGATGGCAAGATCATGCAGATCGGCACTCCGGAAGATATCTACCAGCGGCCGAGGACCCGCTTCGTCGCCGATTTCGTCGGCTCCTCCAATGTGCTGCCGCCGGATTTCGTGCAGCGCTATTCCGGCCAGCATCGCTGGGGGAGTCTCCGCCCTGAATCCATTCGCGTCGGCCGCGCGGCCAAGGGGGTCACAAGTGGTGAAGGTGTGTCGGCCCGCCTCGTCTCGACCAATTATCTCGGCGCCACGACAAAGCTGGCGCTCGACGCCGACGGGCTGCGGCTGCACGCCATCGTGCCGGCCGGCATCGCCTTGCCGGCAGAAGGCGAGGCGGTGGTGCTGACCTTCAACCGCGAGCACCTGCATCTGATGGACGAGCCGGCATGAGCCTCGACGCCGCCATGGTGCGTGCAACGGCCCCCGCCATCCTGCCGGGTAGCGGCGGTCTGCGCGGCGCTCTGTCGGACCTTTTCTGGCGCAAGCCCAAGGTCCTGTTGCTGCTCATGCTGCTGCCTCCGGTTTTGTGGCTGGGCATCGTCTATATCGGCTCGCTGTTTGCGCTGCTGGCGCAGAGCTTTTTCTCCATCGACGAGTTTTCCGGCCTCATCAACCGCGAGTTCACGCTCAAGACCTATGGCGACCTGTTCCAGGCCGCCAATCTCGACATCATCCTGCGCACGGTGACGATGGCGGCTCTGGTCACGCTGGCCTCGGCCGTCATCGCCTTCCCCATAGCCTACTACGCGGCGCGCTATGCGCGCGGCCGCTGGAAGGCCTTGTTCTATCTCGGCATCATGCTGCCGCTGTGGTCGAGCTATCTGGTCAAGATCTACGCCTGGAAGCTGATCCTGGCCAAGGAAGGCATTCTCACCTGGCTGCTCGCCAAGCTGCATTTGTTGTGGGTTCTCGACGCTTGGCTGTCGCTGCCGATCGTCGGCGGCAATTCCCTGTCGGTATCGTTCACCGGCACCTTCATCGTCTTCGTCTATGTCTGGCTACCGTTCATGATCCTCCCCGTTCAGGCGGCGCTCGAGCGCGTGCCCGGCAATCTGGTCGAGGCCTCGTCCGACCTCGGCGCTTCACCGGGACAGACCTTCCGCAACGTGCTGTTTCCGCTGGCGCTGCCGGGCATCGTCGCCGGTTCGATCTTCACCTTCTCGCTGACGCTGGGCGACTACATCATCCCGCAGATCATCGGCACCTCGCGTCTGTTCATCGGCCAGGCGGTCTATTCGCAGCAAGGCACCGCCGGCAACATCCCGCTCGCCGCCGCCTTCACCGTGGTGCCGATCGTCATCATGGGCTTCTATCTCTGGGGCGCCAAGCGCATGGGGGCCTTCGATGCGCTCTGATGGTTCCCAGTCGGCTCCGCTCGGCCTGAAGATTGCCGCCGCCTGCGGGCTGCTGTTCCTGCACCTGCCGATCCTGCTGATCTTCGTCTATGCCTTCACCACCGAAGAGAAGAGTTTCGTCTGGCCGCCGCCAGGGCTGACGACGCAGTGGTTCGCCGTGACCTGGAACCGGCCAGATGTCTGGCAGGCGCTGTCGCTGTCGGTCAGGGTGGCCGCGATTTCGACGGCGATCGCGCTCATCCTCGGCACGCTCTGTTCGGCGGCGGTGTCGCGGACAAGATTCTTCGGCCGCGAAACCATCTCGCTGCTGGTCATCCTGCCGATCGCGCTGCCCGGCATCATCACCGGCATTGCGCTGCGCTCGGCCTTTTCGCTGGCCGACATCCCGTTCTCGTTCTGGACGATCGTGCTTGGCCACGCCACCTTCTGCGTGGTCGTCGTCTACAACAACGCCGTCGCCCGTTTCCGCCGCACTTCCGGTTCGATGATCGAGGCTTCGATGGATCTCGGCGCCGACGGTTTTCAGACCTTCCGCCATGTCGTGCTGCCCAACATCGCCACGGCGCTGCTTGCCGGCGGCATGCTGGCCTTCGCGCTGTCCTTCGACGAGGTCATCGTCACCACCTTCACCGCCGGCCAGCAGCAGACGCTGCCGATCTGGATGCTGGAAGAACTGATCCGTCCGCGCCAGCGCCCGGTCACCAATGTCGTTGCCATGGTCGTCATGCTGGTGACGTTGCTGCCGATCCTTGCCGCTTATTACCTCACCCGTGACGGCGACCAGATCGCTGGAAGCGGGAAATGAAAAACAGCGAATAGGGAGTAGCGAATAGGGATCGACGGTCAAACCCTACTCGCTTTCAGCTACTCGCTACTCGCTTCTGTAAAGGGAGAAACCTTATGGACACCCAGATGCTGATCGGCTCGAAATTCGAGAAGGGCACCGAGACCGAGGAGCCGATCCTCAATCCAAAGACCGGGGCGACCATCCTCAACCTGCCCGAGGCCAGCCAGGCGCAGATCGAGGCGGCGGTCACTGCTGCCGAACAGGCGTTCGTCTTGTGGTCGCGCACCACGCCGGCGCAGCGCTCCGGCTATTTGCTGAAGATCGCCGACCGCATCGAAGCCGACGCGAAGGAGTTCGCCACGCTCGAGGCGCTCAACTGCGGCAAGCCGATCAACGCCGTGCTCAATGACGAAATCCCGGCGATCGTCGATTGCTACCGCTTCTTCGCCGGCGCCGTCCGTTCGATGCCGGGCGTCGTCGCTGGCGAATACATTCCCGGCCACACCTCGATGGTCCGTCGCGATGCCATTGGCATCGTCGCTTCCATCGCGCCGTGGAACTATCCGCTGATGATGATGGCCTGGAAGCTGGCGCCGGCGATCGCCGGCGGCAACACCGTCGTCTTCAAACCGTCCGAGCAGACACCGCTGACGGCGCTGAAGCTGGCAAAAATCCTTGCGGACATCCTGCCCGAAGGCGTCGTCAATGTCGTGCTCGGCCGCGGCGACAGCGTCGGCAACACGCTGATCAATCATCCCAAGGTCAACATGATCTCGATCACCGGCGATGTCGCCACCGGCAAGAAGGTGCTGCAGGCGGCCGCCAAGTCGGTCAAGCGCACGCATCTCGAGCTCGGCGGCAAGGCGCCGGTCATCGTCTTCGACGACGCCGACCTCGGCGCCGTGGTCAACGGCCTGCGTGCCTTCGGCTATTACAATGCCGGCCAGGACTGCACCGCCGCCTGCCGCATCTACGCCGGCAAGAAGATCTACGACAAGCTCGTCGCCGATCTCTCCTCGGCCGTCTCGACCATCAAGTACGACCGCCCCGACGATACCGAAAACGAAATCGGCCCGCTGATCTCGCGCCGCCAGCGCGACCGCGTCTCGAGCTTCGTCGAGCGCGCCTCGGAACTGAAACACATCGAGATCACCACCGGCGGCAAGCCGGGCGAGGGCTCCGGCTTCTACTACCAGCCGACCGTCGTCGCCGGCGCGCTGCAGGAAGATGAGATCGTGCGCCGCGAAGTGTTCGGCCCGGTCGTCTCGGTTACTCGTTTTTCGGAAGTCGACGAGGCGGTGAACTGGGCCAATGACAGCGACTACGGCCTGGCGTCATCCGTATGGACCAAGGATGTCTCGCGCGCCATGGCGACGGCCGCCCGCCTGCAATATGGCTGCACCTGGATCAACACCCACTTCATGCTGACCAACGAGATGCCGCATGGCGGGTTGAAGCAGTCCGGCTACGGCAAGGACATGTCGCTCTACGCACTGGAGGATTACACCGCCGTGCGGCATGTGATGGTTGCGCATGGCTAGTTTTGCCTTGTCCCCTTGTGGGAGAAGGTGGATCGGCGCGTAGCGCCGAGACGGATGAGGGGTGTTCCAGCTTGACGCCAGCTTACCCCTCACCCGGGTTGCCAACCGATTTGTGAAGGACAAATCGGGGCAATCCGACCTCTCCCACAAGAGGAGAGGTAAGACCGCAGACCACTACTCCACGATGCGATAGATATTCCACAGGCTGGTGCCAGACACGACATAGGGCTCGATCTCCTTGCCCCATTTCGCGTGCGCGTCGATCTTGCCGATCTTGGCGAAGAACGCCTCCAACTGGGCCAGGCTTTCGACCTGGTGATGGGACTCGACCGTCGCCTCCCGCGCGCCGATCGAACCGGTCATGATCTGGAATTCCAGCTCGTCGAGGCCGACCTGTGACCCGATCTCGCGTTCCCATTTCTTCAACAGGTCGAGCACGGTCTGCTTGTGTCCGAACTTGGCGTCGATCTGCCATCTGGCGCTGAACATCGTCTTCTCCTCTAGGTTTGCGGCCCAGGCCGCGGTTGATCCACGGTTGTTGATCTACTCGTCCCAGGCCTGCACGACGGTCTGTCTTGCGATCCGACCGTTCTTCAGCTCCAGCATCGCTGCGCAGAACACCTTGGTCCCGTCCGGATAGGCGCAGGCTTGGGTGAAGGCGAGGCTGTCGCCGTCGGCGATGGTGGTGTCGACCTTGTGGGTCATCGCCCGGCTGCAGATGTCGTCCCAGAATGTGGTGATCGCGGCGCGCCCGCGGATTTCACGCGGCTTGCTCGGCGGGTTGTTGCGGTCGATCACCCGCACCAGCGCGTCTTCGGCATAGAAGCTCGACAGCATCTTGCCGTCACGGGTTTCGATCGCCTTCTTGATCGCGGCGCCGTCCACTGTTTGGGTCTTGGTCAGCATTTCATCCTCCATTGGCCCGTCTTCCGACCGGGCGGTTGATGGTCGATGTGCCGTCCGGCGCTCATCGCCGGGCAGTGGTTCTTACTGCGACTTCGCCTTGACGGCCGCGAATACGTCGTCGGTCTGCTTCTTGAAGGTCGTCAGATCGACCTGGCTGCCGTTGAGCATCGTCGACCAATGGCGCACGATGGCGGACATCGCCACCGCCTCCTTGATCTCCTCGTCGCTGGCGCCGTTGAGCTTGGCCGCCTCGGTGTGGAAATAGATGCAGTACTGGCATGGGATCTGCGCCGCGACGGCGAGGCCCAAAAGTTCCTTGGTCTTGCCGTCAAGCGCCGTCTTCGGGTTGAGCTGCACGCCCTTAATCTCGGCCCAGGCGCCGGCGACGGCCACATCCGGCAGGGTCTTGAACATGTCCGGCACCGAGCCGAGCGTTGCCTCGATGTCCTTGTAGGCGGCCGCCGCGGACGCGTCCTCGGCCTTTGCGGGAGAGATGGCGAACAACGCGCCGACGCTTGCAGCGATCACAAGCAATTTGAGTGTCCGGTTCGACTTCAGCATTTCCTCCTCCGTTCGCAGCGCCTTTCCCAGCGACATCCGCCTAGCCTGCGTGGAGAGAATTGATAGCGCTTACCCGCCCATGGCCGCTTCGCCCGAAAGCGCCATGGCTCTCATGGCCCGTGCGGGCCAGGGTGCCTGGCCGAAAACGCCGCCGCCGCCGCCCGCGACGGCAGATCCAGCTTGAGCAGTATGTTGGCGACATGGCGCTTGACCGTGTGTTCGCTCAGCCGCAATTCGGCGGCGATCGCGGCATTGCTCTTGCCGTCGGCGACGAGGCTCACCACCTCGCTTTCGCGCGCCGTCAATGCGGCCGGCTCGGCGGTCTTGGGTTTGGGCCGGCAGGCGGGTTCCAGATGCTGTTCGGACGTCGCATGGACCAGCGCCAGCGGCTGCTCCAGCTCGCCGACACTGATGCGCCCGGCGTCGGTGAAATGCAGGCCCGACCCAGCCGCCAGATCGGCGATCAGACGCGACGCGATAATGTCGCCGCGGCCGGCATGGGCGGCCAGTTGAATTGCCACCCGCGCCGTCGTCCCAACGGGTGGACCGCGCACTTCGATCTCGCCGACATGCGCCCCTTGTGCGCTTGCCACGCCGATTTCCTGCGCCGCCTCGCGCAGCGCTGCCGCGCAGCGTATGGCGCGTGCCGGGCCGTCGAAGCGCGAAATCATCAACTCGCCATGCAGGCCCGCCGAACGCCCGCCATGGCGCCCGACCAGCAGCCGCCAGGTTTCCTGGAAGCGTTGGCTGCGTTCGCTCCACATCCGGTCGCCGAGCCGTGCCGTGTCGTAGATGCGTGTCACCAGTAGTGCGGCCAGCACGCGGTCTACTTCGCCCACGGCGCGTTCGCCGGTCAGGAATTCCTCGATCAGGTCGGCCACCCCATCGACATCGCCGGTCCAGATCGGATGGTCGCGTCCGGGAATCTCGACCAGCCGGGCGCCGGGGATCTTCTGTGCAAGGAAGCGGCTGGCATCGGGGTCGACCCGCGCATCGTTGCGGCGATGGATTACAAGCGTCGGCGCGCTGATCACGCTCAGGATATGGCGGATGTCGACGTCGGCGTTCATGCGCGCCAGCGCCGCCGCCGCCGTCGGGCTCGCCGACAATCGTTCGAAACGTGCCCACCACTGGGCGAAATGCGCGTCGTCGACCCGGCTCGGCGCGAAATGGGGCAGCGTGGCGCCAGTGCCCCAGGCTGTCTCCGCCATCTCGATGAAAGCGTCGAGGCGTTCGGGCGACATCACCCATTTGTGGAAATGCGCATAGCCGCCATAGAGCGCCAGCGCCCGTGTCCGCTCCGGATAGGTGGCGGCGAACAGCATCGCCATCGGTGCGCCTTCGGAGGAGCCGAGCAGCGCCGCACGGCCGCTGCCGGCGGCGTCCATTACCGCGCGCACATCGTCCATCCGCGTCTCGAGACTGGGCAGGTTATGCGCGTCGACACGGTCGGACAGGCCGGTGCCGCGCTTGTCGAACAGGATCAGCCGAGAGAACGCCGAAAGCCGCTTCAAGAGCCTGGTGTAGCCCTCGTCTTCCCAGTGCAGGTCGAGGTTGGAAATGAAGCCCGGCACGAAGACGAGATCGAACGATCCCTGCCCGACCACCTGATAGGCGATCCGCACATCGCCGCTACAGGCGTATCGCGTCTCGATCGGCCTCACGAGATTTCCACCCCGGCCTGACGATTTCCGGTCGTCAAACCATAGCAGAACAGCGCAGATTGCGGCAGCTTAAACTTTAGCGATTGTGAATGTAAGCTGGCGCGGCTTGGCGGCTATTCCTGCGAGGCGGCGACGTCGGCAGGGGAGGGCTTGAGCCCGAGTTTGAGGTCGGCCGCAGCCGGCGTGATCGGTCGCTTGATCCTGGCGGAGGCGGCCACCACCAACTCGTTGAAGTTCCCGGTGCCGTCGTCCAGCATTTCGAAGAACTGCCGCCGCATCCTCGGCTCCCAGAACTTGTTGA
>NZ_RZQA01000221.1:0-7894 GCF_004022915.1 Mesorhizobium sp. M7A.F.Ca.US.006.04.2.1 | reverse complement strand
GTGCCGGCGCACATCGCGCAGGGCTCGAAGGTTGAGACCAGCGTGCATTGCCACAGGAACTCCGGCTCGTAGGCAGCCGCGGCGCGCCGGGCGAGCTCCGTCTCGGCATGGCGCACCGTGTCGAGATTGCCCTGCCGCATCAGCACGCGGTCATCCGGCCCGACCAGAACGCAACCAAAGGGATGATGCCCATGTGCCGCCGCCTCGCGCGCGACCGCGTCGGCGGATCGAAGGTGGGCGAGCATCTGATCGCGTGTCATGGCAAAACCCCGGGACGCCGACATCCACCCGATGAGCGGCTCTTTGATCCGAGATTGCTGCCAAGCGATGCGAGTGGCAAGAGCGAACCGTGGCTTGAGACCTTTGCGCCGGGATATCAGACCTTTGCGCTAGAATCGCCGACCGGTCTTGGCGTCGAACAGATGAGCACAGGCGCGGTCGATCTCGATGCGCATCTGCGCGCCTTGCTTCAGCGCAAGCCGCTCCCGGAATAGGCAGGAGATTTCCTCGCCGGCGCAGTCGACCCTGGCGAAGATTTCCGAACCCGTGGCTTCCAGAAGCACGATCGTGCCGGCAATACCCTGGGAAATCGTTGCTCGGATATGTTCGGGACGGATGCCGTAGATGAGTTCACCCACGGGAATTTTTGCCAGGTTGATGCCTTCCGGCAGCGGCAGGGTCAGCCCGCCGGTGCTGCGGAAAACGCCTTCCTCGACGCGGCCGGCAATGAAGTTCATGGCCGGCGAGCCAATGAAGCCGGCAACGAACAGATTGGCCGGACGGTCATAAAGGTCGAGCGGCGCACCGATCTGCTCGACAAGGCCGTCATGCAGCACGACGATCTTGTCGGCCATGGTCATGGCCTCGATCTGATCATGCGTGACGTAAATGGTGGTGGTGCCCAGCCGCTGGTGCAACGCCTTGATCTCGCCGCGCATCTGGACGCGCAATTTGGCGTCGAGATTGCTGAGCGGCTCGTCGAACAGGAAGACTTGCGGGTCGCGCACGATGGCGCGGCCCATGGCGACGCGCTGGCGCTGGCCGCCGGAGAGCTGGCGCGGATAGCGGTCGAGCAGCTTGTCGAGGCCCAGGATGCTGGCGGCCCTGCCGACGCGGCTTGCGGTGTCGGCCGGATCGGCTTTCTTGATCTTGAGGGCAAAGCCCATATTGTCGGCCACCGTCATGTGCGGATAGAGCGCGTAGTTCTGGAACACCATGGCGATGTTGCGGTCGCGCGCCCGCAGATTGTTGACGGTGCGATCGCCAATGGCGATCCTGCCGCCCGAGATCGTTTCAAGTCCGGCAATCATGCGCAGCAGCGTCGACTTCCCGCAGCCCGACGGGCCGACCAGGATGACGAACTCGCCGTCAGCGATATCGACGCTGACATCGTGGATAATCCTGGCCGTTCCGAAAGCCTTTTGCACGTTGTTGATTGTGACCGATGCCATTGGGTTTTCCTCGAAAAAGAGTGCGATGCCGTAGCGTGCCTTCAGCCGCCCTTGACGGCGCCCGCGGTCAGTCCGGCGACGATCTGCCTTTGTGCGAACATGGTCAGGACCAGTACCGGCAGTGTCACCACCAGGGCCGCGGCGGCGAGCGGCCCCCAGCTCACTTGCTCGTAGGAGAGCATGTTGTAGACGGCGACCGGCAGCGTGCGCGTCTCACGGCTGGCGAGCACCACGCCGAAGACGAAATTGTTCCATGAGAAGATGACGGACAGGATAAAAGCGACCACTATGCCCGGCTTGGCGATGGGCAAGGCGACCAGCCGGAACACCTGCCAGGAACTGGCGCCGTCGATGTTGGCGGCCTCTTCCAGTTCCATCGGGGTGGTCTCGAAATAGCCGATCATCACCCAGACGACGATCGGCACGGTCACCACCAGATGGATGATGATCTGCGGCCACAGCGTGCCGAGAATGCCGACCCATTGGAACAGCAGGAACAGCGGGATGAGATAGGAAAGCCCCGGCGTCATGCGGGCGATCATGATGACCACCGCCGATCGCTCGGCCTTGAGCCGCGCGATGCCATAGCCGGCCGGCACGCCGATCAGCAGCGCCAAAAGCGTCGCCGTGCCGGTCACCAGAACCGAATTCCAGAGATAGAGCAGGAAATTGTTCTCCTCGAACACTTTTGCATAGTTCGACCAGGCGAGATGTTCGGGGATCAGGATCGGCGGATAGGCGCCGTTGTCGATCTCGAATTTCAGCGACAGCGAGATCATCCAGAGGAAGAACAGGATCGCCGGCGAGACGAAGACCAGGGCCGCGAAGAACAGCCCGATCCGGTTGAGCAGTCGTGAAGTCATCTATTTGCCCTCCACGCCGATCCACTTCGAGCGCTGGCGCAACATCAGGAGGATGAAGGACAGGGCGACGATGACGATGAAGAACACCACGGCCATGGCCGAGCCATAGCCGATGTCGTAGTAGGAAAAGGCGGTGTTGTAGAGATAGATGTTGATGGTCTCCGAGGCCGTGCCCGGCCCGCCCTGGGTCATCGCGTAGATGATGTCGAAACTCTTCAGTGCGTCGATGGTGCGGATGATCACCGCGATCATCAGGAACGGCGCGATCATCGGCAAGGTGAGATAGCGGAATTGCTGCCAGGCATTGGCGCCGTCGATTTCGGCGCTTTCGAACGGCTCGCGCGGCACGGACGCCAGGCCGCCGAGCACGATCAGCATCACCAGCGGCGTCCACTGCCAGGTCTCGACCGCAACCAGCGACGGGATGACCGTGTTGGCGTTGAAGATCCATTCCTGCGCCGGAATGCCGACCAGCGACAGAAGATAGTTGAGGACGCCGAGCTGGGGGTGGAACATCATCGTCCAGACCAGCGCCACGGCGACCGGCGTTGCCATCATAGGCATCACGAAGACGCCGCGCAGCAGGCCACGCAGCGGAAACCTGGCGTCGAAGATCAGGGCGGCGATGGTGCCGAGCAACATCGGCGCGGCAACCGAAAGGAAGGTGTAGCTCAAAGTATGGAGAAGCGATTCCCAGAAGCGTTGGTCGTACGCCAGCCGCAGATAATTCTCCATCCCGGCAAAGCTTCGCGACTGGCCGAGCGTCCAGCGGTTGACGCTCATCCACAGCGTGAAAGCCCAGGGAAAGACGATCACGGCGCCGACGACGACGAGCGCCGGAACGACGAAAGGCCAGTAGTTGGGAGCCAGCCGGATCGTCTGGCTCCCTTCGATGGCTTGCGTCGTCACCCCGGTGCGTTCTGGGGTGGTGGCGGACATCAGCCTTGCTCGCTCCTGTCGAGGACCGGCTGGAATTGGTCGGTAGCCTTCTTCAACTCCTCGGCGGGATCAGCGCCGGCGATCAAATTGGTCAGCGCCACGCCGTAGATGTCGCGGAACTCTGTGACCGGGATGATGACCGGCAGCGATAGCCGGCTGACATTGCCGGAGCCGACCACCGCATCGAGCCAGCTTGCCGGCATGGTGACACCTTCGCGCACCTTTGGATCTTCGAGCACCGATTTGCGGAACGGTACGCCGGCGCCTGCCTGCAGCAGGCGCGCGCCATGACCGGCGACACTGCCCACTGGCAGAACAGATAGGCGGCCTCCTTCTTCTCGCTGGTGGCCGTCACGCCGATACCGTCGCCGAAGGTGCCAGCCGCGTGCGCCTTGGGACCCTTGGGCATGACGCCATAGCCGACCTTGCCGACCACCCGCGATTTTTCCGGATTTTCCATCGGCGGGGCAAAGCCGACGCCATCGAACCACATGCCGATCTTGCCTTGCAGGAAGGCGGACTGCGCTTCGGCCCAGTTGAAGCCAGTGACGCCTGGAGGCGCGGATTTGGTCATCAGCCGCTGGTAGAGGCCGGCGGCCTCGATCGCCTCGGGCGACGTCGTGCGCAGCTTGCCCTGAGCGTCGAGTGGCGTCATGTCGTAGCCGAGCATGAGCGATGTCCACACCGGCGTGTTGGCGTTCTTGATGCCGCGGGCGACGAAACCGTAAGTATTGGTCGACGGGTCGGTCAGCGCCTCGGCCGCGGCCACCAGCTGCTCGAAGGTTTCGGGATATTTGAGGCCCTTGGCCTCGAACAACTCCTTGTTCCAGTAAACGATCCAGTAGTCGACCGAGAAGGGCAGCGAGCGCAGCACGCCCTGACCGTCCTTGGCGAACAGCATGCCGGCGTCGGCGAAATCGTTTTCGACCAGACCCGGATCGGTAAGGGTGGGGTCGGCGAGATAGCCTGATATGTCGGCAAGCCAGCCGCCTTTTTCGAACTGCCGCTTCTGCACATGGTAGCTCAGATGCACGACGTCGAAGCTCGGCTTGCCGGAGCTCAATTCGATCACCGTCTTCTGGCGCTGCTGCTGCTCAGGCGTTGCCTCGGCATTGACCTTGATCCCGGTCAACTCCTCGAACTCGGCGAGATATTTTATCAGGGTGTCGCTGCGCGGGCTTTTCACCAGATTGACGTCAAGCGTCGTGCCGGCAAAGCGCTTCCAGTCGACGGCCGCGGCAAAGCCTGGGCGAACACCCACAAGGCCGGCGGCGGCAAGTGCCGCGGTTCCCTGGAGGAGTTGCCTCCTGGTTGGGTTGAACAGATTGGACGACATTTCTTCCTCCCGGTTGCTGTCGTTGTCGAATGCGTCGCGACCGCGACGCGGCTCATGCTTCCTCAGATTTGCAGCGCCAGCCGGCGCGCCTTGTCGATGTGCAGGCTGATCGCCTCGACCGCCTTCTGCGGGTCGCGGCTTTCCATGGCTTCGATGACCGCAAGGTGCTCACGCATGACCGGCACGACGCGCCCGTCGATGCGGAAGCGCTCCTGATGGATCAGCCGGATCTTCACCGAGTTGACCAGATAGGCCTTGGCGATGATCTCGTTGCCCAGCGCATCGATGAAAGTGTCGTGCATCGCCCAGTCGATGCTCTGCGCCCTGGCTTCCATTTCCGGCGTCGGCGCCTGCGAAAGGGCTTGAGCCAGCATCTCCTCGTGTTCGCGCCGCAGGCGGGCAAGTTCGTCATCGGAAGCGCTGGCGGTGAACAGCGCCACCGCTTCGCGCTCCATGAACAGGCGGAACTGAAAAGCCTCGCGGATCAGGCTGATGTCGATATGGGCGATCTGCATGCCGCGCTGCGGGATCGTCGTCAGAAGCCCTTCGGCCTCGAGACGCGGCACGATTTCGCGAATGGCGCCGAGCGGCAGACCGGTGAAGGCGACCAGTTCGCGCTGCGATACGAACTGGCCCGGCAGCAGATCGCGGGCCAGCAAATGCCGCGTGAAGCTGGCATAGGCTTTTTCCCTAAGCGTGGTCGGCTCGCTGCCGTCTTCCATTTCAGCGCGTATCCCTTTGCTGGTCAGGCTGATTCCCTGGCAAACAGCCCATGATAGGCGTCAGCCAGCTGTTGTCGCCCCTGCGAACCGATCGGCTCCAGCGGCGGACGGACCGCCAGCCAGCGGTCGTCGCTGGTCTTGCGCGCCACCATGACCTTCACCGCCGGCGTTACCGGGTGTTTGAGCAATTCGAGCACGAAACGCTCGACGCGTGTGTCGTCGCGTCCGTCCTCGGCCATGGCCCGGATTTCGCTGGTAACGAAATTGGCCATGCCAGAGATTGCGCCTTGAGCGCCAATTCGCACGGCTCGTGCCAGATGCCGCTCGTCACCGATCAAGATCACCAGATCGCCATGGGCGCCGAGCAGCGCCTCGCTGTAATCCCAATCCCCGCCGGAATCCTTGACCCCCGCAAGGACATCCGGAAAAGCCGTACGCAATCGGCCGATCAGGTCAAGCGAGAGCTGCACCATGGTGACCGACGGGATGTTGTAGAGCAGAACGCCACGGGCGAGGGGACCGAGCACGGCAAAGACAGTGGAAAACCAGCCGAAAAGACCATCGTCGCCGACATTCTTGAAGTAGCTCGGCGGCGCCAGCAGAATGTTGCGGGCGCCGCGCTGCAAGGCATGCCGGGCCTGCTCAGCGGCGTCTTCGGCCGCATCGACCAGCACGCCGGCAACAAGCTGATGCGGCAGGATGCCGGCGGCCAGCATGGCTTCGGTCACCGACCGCCGCTCCCCGGTGCCAACCGATGCGCCTTCGCCGGTGGTGCCAAAAAGCGTAACACTGGTGCACCCCTCCGCCAGGCAACGCTTGGCCTGGGCGACCATGAGGGCGGTGGCGATCTGCCCGGAGGCGTCAAAAGGCGTGGCAAGGGCGGCCGAAAGGCCAAAGCGTGATGTCACCGGAAGTCTCCGAAAGAGGTTCGGAGGCAGTGATATCTCACTAACATGTCAGTTGTAAATCTGGTTGCTGCGTTTTTTCTGCCCCCGGATGACGTGGGCGAATCTTCTTGCTGGGAAGCGAACAGCGTCACACCGGAGGTGTCGGTCAGACAGAAGAATCCCCAAACACCAGCGAAACATGTCCTCCCGCATGGCGCTCGAGCCGGCCGGCGAGGTCGAGTTCCAGCAGCACCATGAACACTTGGGCCGGGTGCAGGCGGGTATGGCGGATGATCTCGTCGACCGGCACTGGCGTCGGGCCGAGCGCCTCGATGACGCGGGCGCGGTCGCTTTCGCCGGGCGGTGGTGCGGCCAAGAAGTCGGGCGGCTCTTCGAACGGCGGCACGTCGGGCGCTCGCATGCCGGTCAGCGGCGCGATTGCCCTGGAAATATCCGATGCCTCGGTGACCAGGGTGGCGCCCTCCTTGAGCAGGCCGTTGGCGCCGGCGGCGCGTGGATCGAGCGGTGAGCCCGGTACAGCGAAGACCAGTCGGCCCATTTCGCCGGCAAGCCTGGCGCTGATCAGGGACCCAGAGCGTTGCGCTGCCTCGACCACCACCAGCCCAAGGACCGCACCCGCGACAAGGCGGTTGCGGCGCGGAAAATCCTGAGCGCGCGGCTGCCAGCCGAACGGCATCTCCGAAATGATGGCGCCACGCTCGGCAATCTCTTCGCACAGGCCTGCATTTTCAGGCGGATAAGGCTGGTCGAGGCCGCCGGCCAGCACGCCGATCGTGCCGGTCGCAAGACTGCCCTGATGCGCCGCTGTGTCGATGCCGCGCGCCAGGCCGGAGACGATTGCGTAGCCGTCGCGGCCGAGGTCGGCTGCCAGCATGCGCGCCATCTTGATGCCGGCCAGCGACGCGTTGCGTGCCCCGACTATGGCGACACCCGGCAGCCGGAAAACAGCTGCGTTGCCCTTTACCGCCAGCAGGGGCGGCGGATGATCCATGTTGCGCAAGAGGGGTGGGTAGTCTGCTTCACCGATGCCGACAAAGCGGGCGCCGGCCTTTCCAGCTGTTTCCAGTTCGGCCTCGGCCTCGGCAACGGACGGGATGCGGGCGATCCGGATGGCGCCGCCCGAAATCATCAGTTCCGGCAGTATTTCAAGCGCCGCTTCGGCTGAGCCGAAGCGGTTGATCAGGTCGCGAAAGGAGGCAGGGCCGACATTCTGGGTGCGGATCAGTCGTAGCCAGCTCAGCCGCTGCCGGTCGCTGAGGCGCGGCCCGGCGGTCGGCTCGCTCATCCCTTGGCTCCGATCTTGCCCTCGGTGCCGGCAAGCAGGCGCGAAATGTTTTCCCGGTGCTTGATGAAAACGATGACGCTCATCACCACGAACAATCCGGCAATTTGCGGCGTGCTCAGGACATAGAGGGCGATCGGCACGATGACCGCCGCCGTCAGCGCCGCAAGCGAGGAATAACGGAAGAGGAATGCCATCACCAGCCAGACGACGGCGAAGATCAGCGCTACCTGCCAGGCAAGGCCGATCAGCACGCCGAGATAGGTGGCGACGCCCTTGCCGCCCTTGAAGCCCAGCCATACCGGGAAGAGATGACCGAGAAAGGCGCCGAGACCGGCCCAGATCGCCAGGTCAGGCGCGAAATAGCCAGCAATCAGCACGGCGGCCGTGCCC
>NZ_RZQA01000220.1:0-7898 GCF_004022915.1 Mesorhizobium sp. M7A.F.Ca.US.006.04.2.1 | reverse complement strand
TACTTGAGCAAGGCTTCCATCGGTACCGGCTCGGAAATCGTCCAGTTGCCTACAACACCCGGCTTGCCGGCCTTGGTCTCGACGATCAGGTACCGCGTCTGGTTCTGGTGATGCAGTTCCGGCGTGAAGGTACGAGGCCCGAACAGCGTCGGCTCGTTCTTCATCTTCTCCAGTTCCGCGACGACGGCGTCGGCATCGGTCGTGCCTGCACGCTCCACCGCCTTGGCCCAGACGTCGACCATGACGTAACCCGGAAAGACATACTGGCTCGAGGGATCGGCGCCTGTCTTCGCCTTGTAGGTGGCATTGAACTTCAGCACTTCCGGATTGGGATCGTCGCCATAGATCGATCCCTGAACGGGGACGTAGAAGTTCGTCAGATCGGGCACAGCGGATAGCCAATAACTACCGTCGACGCCCGAGCCATTCAGGATCATGGAGTTGATGCCCGCGGCACGAAGCTGCTTGATGGCCGAGACAGCGCCCGGCATCATCGTGCAAAGCATGATCGCATCCGGCTCCTTCGGCAGAGACTTGATGCGGGTGATCTGCGCGGCGATGGAGGCGTCCTCGTTTTTGAAGGTGTCTTCACCGACAAGCTTCGCGCCCTGGGCTTCGAGCTTCGGCATCATCCAGTCGAAGCCGTCGCAGATGCCCTTGTTGTAGGCCGTCCAGGTATCGAGCAGACGGTAGAAGTCCTTTGCGCCTTTTTCCTTGAATGCCCACTCGGCCATGGTCGCGCCCTGCACGGGCGCCAGCACCGACGCGGAGAAGCTGTGCGGGCCGACACCCTGGATACCGGCCTTGACCGATTCCGCGCACAGGAAGAAGGAGATACGGCCCGCGTCCTCGGCCGCGAGCGCAGCCGGCGATCCGAAGTCGTAGTCGCACGAGACGACCACGAGATCCGCGCCCTGGTCGAGCACGGAGAGGCCCGCCTTGGCGCCTTCGGCCCGGTCGGACTTGGTGTCGGCCTTGACGACCTTGATCTGCTTTCCAAGCAGACCGCCAGCCGCATTGATCTCGTCGATGCGGATCAAGGCCGCCTCCTGCGCAGGCTTGTCATAGGCTTCCATGAAGCCCGACTCCGCAGTGGCGAAGCCGATGACGATGGTCTTGTCATCGGCCAGGGCCGGGTATGCGATGGACATCGAGGCCAGAGCGGTTGCGACAATTCTCATTTTGTATGTCATGCACGTCTCCTTTTTGTTTTCCGGTCGGGCTTGTGCCGCCGGTCACTTGTTGCGACTGCTGCGGGGTAAGGTGATCTCGCGGTTGCCCATGAGTCCGGATGGGCGAAGCGCGAGGATCACGATCATGATGACGCCGAGGGCTATTTCCTGAACCCCTTTCGGGAGGGCGAAAGTGGACTCGCCGAGCGATACGCCTGCCTCCAGCCAGCGCAGCGCCTGGATGAGGGCGGACAGCAGGACGACACCCACCACACCCCCCGACAGGCTGCCCATGCCGCCGACAACGAGCATGGAAAGGGTGATGAAGGTGAGACCGAGATAGAATGTGTCGGGTGTGACCACGCCGATGGAATGAGCCATGAGCGCACCGCCCAGCCCCATCACCGCGCCTGATATGACGAATGCCACCAATCTTTCCCTGGGAATGTCGATACCGGAAGCCGCGGCGGCGGTGGGCTCGTCGCGGGCAGCACGAAGGGCCAGGCCGGACCGGGAGATCGCGTGCGCCCAGGCGATGAAGATCGCGACCACGGCGCCGATGAGATACGGCCAGATCACGCGTACGATCGGAATGCCGACGACCGATGAGGTCGCTCCGGTCACGCTCTCCCAGTTGGAATAAATTGTGTTGATCATGGCGAGCATCGCGAAGGTCGCGATCGAAGCCGCGATGCCCGATAATCGCATCAGCACCCGCCCGAAGATGAGAGCGGCGAGGGCGGCGAACAATGCTGCCAGCGTAGCCGATTGCCAGTACGGCAATCGGGTCGCCAGCAGCCATTCGGGCAGTCCCGGCAGCGAACCGCGTTTCATCATCGGATTGATGGTGAGCCACGCGGCCGCGTAGGCGCCAAGGCAGGTGAAGCCGATATGCCCGAAGCTGAGAACGCCCGAATTCCCGATAAAGATGTATAGGCCCACGACGAGGATGACACGGACGAACACGTCGATCACCGTCTGGTTGAAGGGCCGCGATCCGGTCATCACCGTGATCAGCGCGATGGCCAGCAGCAGCAGAGAAAGCAGGACCGGTGTCAGGATTGTGCGGCGGGCAAGCGCGAAGCGGGCGGGCTTTCGCTCGGCAGCCGGGGCACCGGCAGCGGTAGAGTTGGTGAGGGAGGCGGCGACACCCATGAAATCAGATCCTTTCCTTGGTGCCGCGCGCGGCAATAAGACCCTGTGGGCGGAAGAGGAGGACGAGGATGACCGCTCCATAGACAAAGGCATCGCGGAATGGCCGGGCGTCGATGGGCAGCATGACTTGCATGATCACCGAGGCGGCACCCAGCAGGAAGCCGGCGAGCACGGCTCCCCCGAGGCTGCCGAGGCCGCCAATGACGGTGGCGATGAAGGCCATCAACATGATCGAGGCGCCCATCTGGATGTCCAGCGTGCCTGTCTGGGCGCCAAAGATCAGTGCAATGGCGGCGGCCAACGCGCCGGAGAGGGCGAACGCGCCCATGATAACCCGGTTCGCACGCACACCCAGCATTCGGGCCATCGAGAAGTTCTCGGCCGCCGCCCGCATCTCCAGGCCGAAGCGGGTTTGACGCAGGAACAGTGTCAGGCCGATCAGGATGACCATCGTGGCCACGATCGTTATGAGCTGGAGGAGGGGAAGCCTGGCACCAAGGATCTCCACCGGCTGGGACAGTTCGGGCAGCAGCGAGATCGATTTCGGCCGACTGGAGAAAAGCATGAGCAGGAAGTAGCGAATGACGAAACCGAGCGCGAAGGAGGCGATCATCATGGTTGCCGGATTTGCCTGACGGAACCGCCTGAAGACGACGATTTCGCACAGCACCGACAGCCCGGCCCCGCAGAGGAGCACGAATGGCAACAGCAGGTACCACGGCAATTGGCCGGCGAAGACGATGGCCATTGCGTCCGTAGACGGCCATAACAGGGCGAAGACGCAGAAGGCGATGACGTCGCCATGCGCGAAGTTCACGAGCCGCATGACGCCGAAGATGAGGGCAATGCCGAGCGCCCCGAGCGCATAGAGCGAACCAAGCGAGAGTGCGTCGAACAGGATCTGAAGCATCTCAATTGTCCTCGTAGCCGAAATAGGCAGCCTGGATCGCCTCGCCATTGCCGAGCGTCCGCGCGTCGCCATCGAGCACGATCTGTCCGCCACGCATCAGGATCATCCGCCCGCCCACCATCATCGCCCGGGCCGAGCTCTGCTCAACGATCAGGAGCGTGAGCTGGCGCTGCGCACGCAGCGCGATCAGCCGCTCGTAGACCTGGTCGTTGATGTTGGGGGCGAGGCCCAGTGAAGGCTCGTCGATGGCTACAAGCCGCGGATTGGTCATCAGCGCGCGGCCGATGACCAGCATTTGCTGCTGCCCGCCGGACAGCAATCCCGCCTGCCCGTGCCGCCTCTCTTTCAGCATCGGGAAGGTTGCGTAGACGGCTTCGAGTTCGTCGGCCGCTCGGCTGCGCCAGCCGCGTTCGCGGGCATGCATGCCGGTTCCGACCAGAAGGTTCTCTTCGGTCGTCAGCGAGCCGAAGACATCGCGCCCCTCCGGCACCATGGAGAATCCGAGCCGGGCGATGTTCTCCGGCGCCTGGCCGGTGATCTCATGACCAGCAAGGTCGATCCGGCCGCCCGCCACCGGCGTAACACCGGCAATCGCGCGCAGCAGCGAAGACTTCCCGGCTCCGTTCGGGCCGGTGATGAACAGGATTTCTCCCTCGTCCATGGAGAAGGAGACATTGCGGACCGCCGTGAGACGGCTGTAGCGGATGGTGATATCGGAAAGGGCGAGCAGGCTCATTCCATCGCCTCCAGCACAGGCAGGTCGGTGTTCGCGGCCGTGCCCATATAGGCGTGGCGCACCTTCTCGCTGTCGCGGATCGCGGCAGGCGGTCCTTCCTCGATGATCGCTCCGGAATCGAGCACGACGATATGCTGGCAAAGGCCGAGCACCAGCCCGACATTGTGCTCGATGAGCAGGACACCACAGCCGAGATCGCTGGCGATGTGTCTTATCAGGGCGGAAAGCTCCCGCGCCTCCAGTGCGCTCATGCCAGCCGCGGGCTCGTCGAGCAGGATGTATGCGGGCCGTCCCATCAAGGCGCGGCCAATGGCGACGCGGCGCTCGTCCGTGTATGGCAACGTTCCGGCGATGCGGGTACCCAGCGCACCGATGCCTATCCAGTCGAGCATCGCTTCCGCTTCGGCGATGGCAGCGCGCCGGCTCATTCCCAGGCCAACGCCCGTTACCTCCAAATTGTCCAGCACAGGCAGGTCGCGGAAGAGCCGCCCACCCTGAAAGGTGCGGGCAATGCCGCGCCGCCGGACCTGATGCGGCTTGAGACCCGTGAGTGCTTCCCCGTCGAGCTTGATGGTGCCTTCCGTCGGTGCCTGGAAGCCGGTCAGCACGTTGACGAGCGTGGTCTTGCCAGCGCCATTCGGGCCGATGAGGCCACTGATGCGGCCGGGCGTAATTTGGAGGTCTACCGATGACAGGGCCTTCAGCCCCGCAAACGATACCGAGACGTTCTCCGCGCTCAGATGACTCATGACCCTTTCCTTCTTTCTACCGACGGAAAGGCGCGAAGCATCCGGCCTTGCGGCCAGCCACGTTGCAAATGTCTTCCCCTGTCGGTTCCGGCGGTCTCTAGCGGACTGCTCGGGTGCCAAATTCACGCCGTTGCCCGGCGTCGTCTTGTCGTTTCGCGCACCGGATTTTGTCTTCCGCCACGCGCGGTCGGTTTTGGCCGGCCGATCTCCTCGCCTCCGGCTCCTCCGCCGGCATTCCCGGCTGACGTCAGCCGGCCAGATGCCCTTCAGCGCGCGCCAGCGCGGCGCGCTGTTCGGTTCGCGCGGCAAGCGCGTCTTCCAGCGTCACCGGAACGAAGCGCGCCGGGGTGTGCGGCTGGAGTTGGGCGATAAGGTCCATGTCGGCCGATATCACCACGCCCAGCATCATATACCCGCCACCCGAAACCGCGTCCCGGTGAAGAACGATCGGCTCCGTGCCACTCGGCACTTGGACAGATCCGTAGGGATAGCAGGCATCGACGATGTTCGAGGGGTCGGAGCCCGCACCGAAAGGCTGCTCGCGCTCGACGAATTCCAGCGGCGTCCCGCCGCGGAAGCGATAGCCGATACGGTCGGCTTCGGGCGCGACCTTCCAGGTTTCCTCAAAGAACCGATTGCCGGCAGCCTCAGTGATCCGATGCCAGTATATGCCGGGAAGCATTCTGAGTTCCGCCGGGCTATTGCGCGCGCGGCGCAGATTTGCAGGCAGTGAAAGACCGGCTTTGCCGGAACCTTCGCCGAGGGGAAGCTCATCGCCCGCCTTCAGCGTGCGGCCCTGATGGCCGCCGAGTGCGCCCAGAATGTAAGTCGAGCGCGAACCGAGAACCACGGGTACGTCGATGCCGCCGGAGACGGCCAGATAAGCGCGCGCGCCGCTCTTGAGGAAGCCGAAGGAAAGCCGGTCACCGGCCTTCACCGGAAAACTTTCCCACGTCGACCGTTCCTCGCCATTGAGTTTGGGTGGGAGCTCTCCACCTGTGACGGCGACGACCGCGGATTGGGTGAATTCGAGTTCGGGACCCATGAAAGTGGCTTCGAGCACCGCGGCACCCGGATCGTTGCCGACAAGCAGGTTTGCGATGCGTGTCGCAAAGCGGTCCATGCCGCCGCCTTCTGGAATGCCGACATGATAGTGGCCGGGTCGGCCAAGGTCCTGCACGGAAGTGGAGAGGCCGGGAGAGATTACCTTAACGGCCATTGATAAGCTCCATCAGCTTTGCATTGGTGCCGTAAATGTCGCTGTTGAAATCCTTCAGGCTGAAGGTGCACTCGCGAACCGTCGGCTGCCACCGATTGGCTTCGATTTCCTCAAGCGTGGCGTCGTAGTCATCGCGGCCAATGGCCTTGAACTTGACGATGTCGCCTGGCTTGAACAGGCACATGTCATCGGCGAGGTAGCGCACCTTCCTGGTCGGGTCGTAGATCGGGGCCGGGGTTATGCCATACATCTGGTAGCCGCCAGCGCCGCGTACCGAATAGATCGCTGCAAAGCAGCCGCCATGGCCAATGGTGAGCTTGGGAGTATCGGTGCGTGGACGCAAGTATTTCGGCGCCTGAATCTGTTTCTTGCGCTCAACCATCTGGTACAGGAAGGGCAGTCCGGCGACGAAGCCGACCATCGATACGAACCAGGGCTGGCCGGAATAGGCCTCGATAAACTCTTCCACCGTGGCGTAGCCGTTGATGCGTGCCGAATATTCAAGATCGGTTGAGGAGGGGTCCTGGTGGCGCTCGCGGAAGCGCAAGCAGGTTTCACGCGTCCATGGATCCTGGAAATAAACCGGCAGTTCGATGATCCGGGTCTTCAGCACCGGGTCCGACTTCGAGGCCGCCTCTTCCATCGACTTCAGTTCGCTGAGCAAATCCTGCGGCTTGACGATGTCGGGGTTGAAGCGAATCTGGAAGCTGGCGTTGGCTGGGCAGATCTCGGTGACGCCTCGGATGCCTGCCGTACGCACCGCATTGGTCATCGAAAGGCCGGTAAAGAAGGAGGTGAGCGACATTTCTTCGGACACCTCGCCGAAGATATGTTCGTCACCGCCGAAGTTGAATCGTATCGACATCGGTCCTCCTTAACCCGCCAATGCTGCGGCGTTTTCGATGAGCCAGCCTTCCAGCCAGCGGGTATGCACGTCTCCTGCCCGCATCGCCGGATCGGCGGCCAGCGCAAGAAACAGCGGCTTGGTGGTCTTGAGCCCGCCGATCTTCAACTCGTTGAGCGCGCGGATCAGGCGCACTATCGCCGCCTCGCGCGTCTCTGCATGCACGATCAGCTTGGCAAGCAGCGAGTCATAAAAGGGCGGCACCTGATAGCCTTGATAGAGCATCGAATCGAAGCGTACGCCCGGACCGCCGGGAATGCGAAGCTCGGCCACCTGCCCGGGGAATGGAGCGAACTCCTTCGCCGGGTCTTCGGCATTGAGCCGGACTTCGATCGCATGCCCTTTGACGGAGACATCGCTTTGCCGGATCCGCAGCTTCTCGCCGCCGGCGATGCGAAGCATCTCCGCAACGAGGTCGATGCCGGTGATCGCTTCGGTGACCGGGTGCTCGACCTGGATACGGGTGTTCATCTCGATGAAGTAAAAGCGGTCTGCTTCATCGTCGTAAAGATACTCTACCGTGCCGGCACCAGAGTATTTGACCGCCTTGGCCAAGGCGACCGCTGAAGCGCAGAGCTCTTCGCGCAGCCTGTCTGAAAGTGCGCGCGACGGCGCCTCCTCCCAAACCTTCTGGCGTCGCCGCTGCAGCGAGCACTCCCGCTCGTAGCAGTGGATGGCATCGCTTCCGTCTGCCAGCACCTGCACCTCGATATGGCGGGCCTTGCCGATCACCTTTTCCATGTAGAGACCACCATCGCCAAAGGCGGCGAGGGCTTCTGCTTCGGCCTGAGGAAAGGCTTGTTCGAACTCGGCAAGCGAGTTCGCGATGCGGATGCCCCGCCCGCCGCCGCCTGCCGCCGCCTTGATCATCACCGGAAAACCGGTTGCGGTCAGCACCTCGTGGCCAGCCTCGAGGCCCTCGACCCGGCCAGCCGAGCCTGGCACGACGGGGACACCTGCAGCGGCAGCGGCCGATCGCGCCGAGACCTTGTCTCCCATCATCCGGATCGCATCTCCCGACGGGCCGACGAAGACCAATGCAGCGCCTGTGAC
>NZ_RZQA01000021.1:0-18840 GCF_004022915.1 Mesorhizobium sp. M7A.F.Ca.US.006.04.2.1 | reverse complement strand
GCACCGGCCTTGAGCTCGGTGAAGGACAGGTTTTGCTGGGCGTTGGAGAAAGCGCTCTGCGCGGCTTCGACGCTGCCTTGTGCCACCTTCAGGGCCTGGTCCGCGGCGTCATAGTCGCGCCTGGTGGTGAAGCCCTGCGCCAGCAGCGTCTTCTGCCGCTCGAAGGCGGCAACGGACTGGGTCAGTTGCGCCTTGGCTGCATCAAGATCGGCCTGCGCCGAGCGCAGGTCGGATTCCTGCTCCTGCGGGTCGATGCGGGCGAGCACCGTGCCTTGATCGACATGCTGGCCGACATCGACAAACCGTTCGGCGACGCGACCGCCGACCCGGAACGACAGATTGTTCAGCGTACGCGCCGCGATCACCCCGGTCAGCGAAGTCCTTGGCGCATAGTCGGCCATCGCCACCGTTTCGGTGCGCACCATGATCTGCAGTTTCTTGTCCACCGCTTCCTGCTTCTGACAGCCGGCCAGAAGCAGCGCCGCCGTGCAGGCGAAAAGCGCCGGGGCGGCTGGAAAAGACAAAAGACCGGGAGCTCTGACCGATGGCTGCGAGACGGGCGAAGTCACGTTCCTGCTCATGGGCTCCCCCGGCCGCGGGCCGCTCGCTGATCGCGGTGCCTCGCGGCCATCCAGAGGATAGTCGATCCCCGGGAAAAGGAAACCGGTCTCGTACGTGTATCGCCCGACTGGCTAAGCGCCGGGATCTGCCCACCGCAGGCCCAATCGCCTGCCGGTGGTGCCGACTTGAGGAAAACGTGAAATAAGGTCAGAAGACATCTCAACGGCATCAAACAGGACGGGCGCCGGCCCGGTGAGGGATACGATGAAGAATTCAGCCATTTCCGAACGCAAGAACCAATCGATTTCCCGCGGCGTCGGCATGACCACGCAGATTTATGCCGACCGGGCTGAAAATTCGGAAATCTGGGATGTCGAGGGGCGTCGCTATATCGATTTCTCGTCGGGCATCGCCGTCGTCAACACCGGGCATCGCCATCCCAGGGTGATCGAGGCGGTCAAGGCACAGCTCGACCGCTTCACCCACACCTGCCACCAGGTGGTGCCCTATGAGAGCTATGTGCGCCTGGCCGAACGGCTGAACGGCATGCTGCCCGGCAAGTTCGAGAAGAAGACGATCTTCGTCACCACCGGGGCCGAGGCTGTCGAGAACGCCATCAAGATCGCCCGCAATGCCACCGGCCGTCAGGCGGTCATTGCCTTCGCCGGCGGCTTCCATGGCCGCACCTTCATGGGCATGGCGCTGACCGGCAAGGTCGTGCCTTACAAGGTCGGCTTCGGCGCCATGCCGGGCGATGTCTACCATGCGCCGTTCCCTGTGCCGCTGCACGGTGTCTCGGTCGCCGACTCGCTGGCGGCGCTCGACCGGTTGTTCAAGGCCGATGTGGATCCGGCCCGCGTCGCCGCCATTATCATCGAGCCGGTTCAGGGCGAGGGCGGCTTCTACGACGCGCCGCGTGATTTCCTGGTTGCGCTGCGCAAGCTTTGCGACCAGCACGGCATGCTGCTGATCGCCGACGAAGTGCAGACCGGCTTTGCCCGCACCGGCAAGATGTTTGCGATGGACCACCATGAGGTGGCCGCCGACATCACCACCATGGCCAAGAGCCTGGCCGGCGGCTTTCCTCTGGCGGCGGTCACCGGCCGCGCCGAAATCATGGATGCGCCCGGCCCCGGCGGGCTCGGCGGCACCTATGGCGGCAGCCCGATCGGCGTTGCCGCGGCGCACGCCGTGCTCGACGTGATCGAGGATGAAAAGCTGTGCGACCGCGCTAATACGCTGGGCGCAAGACTGAAACAGCGGCTGCAGTCGATCCGCGACGACGTGCCCGAGATCGTCGACATCAGAGGTCTCGGCTTCATGAATGCGGTCGAGTTCAACGACGTCAAGAAGGGCCTGCCCTCGGCCGAGATCGCCAATGCGATCCGGTTGAAGGCGCTCGACAAGGGCCTGATCCTGTTGACCTGCGGCGTCTACGGCAACGTCATCCGCTTCCTGGCGCCGATCACTATCCAGGACGAAGTCATGAACGAAGCACTCGACATTCTGGAAAGCTCGATCCGCGAAGTCTGCGCCGCCTGATCAGTAAGGTGCCGCGCCTGAGGGACGGAATTATCCCGCCGCTCTGGCGGGCTCATTCTCGAGGAAAGCGGCCAGTGCCGCTTTCAGCCCCTCGGGGCCAGCGGCCACCGTCTGCGGCGTCGGCGAGAAGCCGGCGCCCAACATCTTGCGGCCAAGCATATGGTCGCCCGGACGGTTGACCGATTCGATGCCGAGCAGCCGCTCGCCGGCGTAGTGGTAGATCGAGAATTTGTTGTCGGGCAGGTCGCCCAGCACGACATGGCTGTCGCCGCCGGCGGTCAGGCCGACCATCTGCAGCTTCATGTCGCCGATGTCGGACCAGAACCATGGCACCGCAGAATAGGCGTCGGCATGGCCTGATATCGTGCGCGCGGCAAGCCGCGCCTGGTCGGTGGCATTCTGCACCGATTCCAGCCGCACGTCGCCGCCGGTGAACCAGTGACGGTAAGAGGCAGCATCGCCAATAGCGAGAATCTCCGGCACCGAAGTCCGCATCTGGTGATCGACGCGGATGCCGTTGGCGATGCCGAGGCCAGCTTCCTGCGCCAGTTCGACATTCGGCACGGCACCAATGCCGACAATGACCATGCGCGCCGGCAGCCTTTCGCCTGACGAGGTGATCGCGGCCACGACATGACCGTTTTCGCCTTCGAGCCTGGCGATCGAGGTGCCGGTGAGGATGCGCACGCCCGTCGCTTCCAGCCGTTGCCGGACGTGGCTCGCCACCACCGGCGCCACGGCGCGGCCGAGCAGCCGGTCCACCGCCTCGACCACTGTCACCGTGCGGCCGGCGGCCCTCAACGTGGCTGCGATCTCCAGCCCGATGAAACCGCCGCCGAGGATGACGACTTCGTCGGTTTGCGCGCTGAGGTCGCGGATCAGCCGCGCATCGGCCAGCGAGCGCAGCGACAGCACCCCGGACAGATCGGCACCGGGCAGCGGCAGCGTGCGCGGGCGCGAGCCTGTCGCCAGGATCAGGTGGTCGAAGGCAAGCGCACCACCGCCGGCAATATCCAAACTGCGGCGTCCGGCATCGAGGCGATCGATCCTGACGCCAGGCCGGTAGTCGATGGCGCTGCCGGTGTAAAAGGCCTCGCCGCGCAAGGGTTGTGGCTTGGCCTCGGCATCCTTGATGAAGGTCTTCGACAGCGGCGGCTTGTGGTAGGGCAGTTCGTCCTCATCTCCGACGAGGATCACCGGCCCGTCATAGCCGTCCTCGCGCAGACTTGCGGCCGCTTGCACGCCCGCATGACCCGCGCCGACAATGACCACACCGTTCTTCATCGCACTCAATCCCGATTCTACCCTAGGATGTTCCGCCAGATGGCAATTGTCTGGCACCGCTGCAAGCGAGCTTTTGCGGGTCGCATCCGGGATGGCGGCTGTCAATCGCACAGTTCAGCGGCAAGACCGGTGCAGGAAAATGCATAAAGTTGACAGTCGCAGTTTAGAATAATTCTAAACTGTTGTTTCGATTGACTTTTCTTGCGGATTGTCATTGACATCCGACGGTGTCGCAGCTTTATGGAAGCTCGCGCGTTAGCGCATCCCTTTAATGTTTGGGCCTTGAACCCTTTCGATTGGAGGCATTTTGGTGTCTTTCTTCCGCGAACCGCGCGATGGCGCGGCATCTCTTGCGCCCAATGGCCCGCAGATGGCCTGGCGCCGGTTGCTGCGCGCGCCGTTTACAGAATTTCCGAGAAACTGGAGAGTGATCATGACAGCACGATATGGCAGCAGGCTTGCGGCGATCGGCGCCACTGCCCTGCTGACGGCGGCGGTATTCGTGTTGCCGGCAAAGGCGGAAACAGATGTAAAGGCGGTCATCAAGACCTATTCCGACATCGCGCTCGCCAAATACGAGGATTCGCTGACCACCGCGCAAGCGCTCGACAAGGCGGTCGACGCGCTGCTCGCCACGCCATCGGTGGAAACCCTCAACGCTGCCCGTGACGCCTGGAAGGCATCGCGCGTTCCCTACCAGCAGACCGAAGTCTACCGCTTCGGCAACAAGATCGTCGACGACTGGGAAGGCAAGGTGAATTCCTGGCCGCTGGATGAAGGCTTGATCGACTATGTCGCCAAGAGCTACGGCACCGAATCGGACGCGAACGCGCTCTACACGGCCAATGTGATCGCCAACAAGGAGATCGAGATCAACGGCAAGAAGGTCGATGCATCGAAGCTTTCGCCGGAATTCCTCTCCGGCACGCTGCAGGGGGCCGGCGGCATCGAGGCCAATGTCGCCACCGGCTATCACGCCATCGAATTCCTGCTCTGGGGCCAGGACCTGCATGGCACCGGCCCGGGTGCCGGCGAGCGCCCCTACACCGACTACGACCTCAAGAACTGCACCGGCGGTAATTGCGACCGCCGCGCCGAGTATCTGAAATCGGCCAGCGACCTTCTGGTTTCGGATCTTCAGGAGATGGTCGGCAACTGGAAGGAAGACGGCGCCGCCCGCAAGGCTCTTGTCGATGGCGAGCCGAGCACGGCGATCTCGACGATCTTCACCGGCATGGGCTCGCTGTCCTACGGCGAACTGGCCGGCGAGCGCATGAAGCTCGGCCTACTGCTGCATGATCCGGAAGAGGAGCACGATTGCTTCTCCGACAACACCTACAATTCGCATCTCTACGACGCCATCGGCATTCGCGCGGCCTATCATGCGAGCTACACGCGTCTCGACGGCACCATCGTTTCGGGTCCTTCGGTGGCCGATATGGTGAAGGCGGCCGACCCGGCGATCGACAAGGAACTGTCTGACAAGCTCGATGTTTCGGTCGCCAAGATGGAGGCGATCAAGGCGCGTGCACTGGCCGGCGAGGCCTATGACCAGCAGATCGCCGAGGGCAACATTGAGGGCAATGCCACCGTCCAGGCGGCGATCGATGCGCTGATCGATCAGACCAAGTCGATTGAGCGCGCCGTCGGCTCCCTGAAGCTCAGCACCATCGCCTTCGAAGGGTCCGACAGCCTCGACGCGCCGGACAAGGTGTTCAAGTAAGGGGTAAACGACGGAGACTGGCCCGGAGCCGGACAACCGGCTTTGCAACGGCCTCCGCCAGAAGATCAAGCCACACGGCGCGGGAGACGCCGTCAGCCAGCCGAGCAAGCCAATGCTGATTTGTCATTGCAACATCATCACCGAGAAGGAGATCGAGCAGACGATCGTCGGGCTGCTGGACCAGGATCCCTGGCAGTTGATCGTGCCGGCGAAAATCTATCATGCAATGCAAAAGCGCGGTCGCTGTTGCGGCTGCTTCCCAAATGTGGTGGAAACGATCATTCGGGTCACCGAAAACTACCACGCTCGCTCGGAGGCGAGCGGCGTGGATGTCGTTTCACACCTGGATCGCGTCAGAGGCCTGCGCATCCAATACGGGAGCAGAATTCATGAAAGGCGATCCGCAGATCATCGAGCGGCTTAACGAGGCCCTTTTTCTGGAGCTTGGCGCCGTCAATCAGTACTGGGTGCATTTCCGTCTGCTTGAGGACTGGGGATACGCCAAGCTGGCAAAGAAGGAGCGGGCGGAATCGATCGAGGAGATGCACCATGCCGACAAGCTCGTCGCCCGCATCATCTTCCTCGAAGGCCATCCGAACCTGCAGTCCGTGGCGCCGCTGCGCATCGGGCAGAACGTCAAGGAAGTGCTCGAATCCGACCTTGCCGGAGAATATGACGCACGTACCGCCTACAAGCGTTCGCGCGAAATCTGCAACGACGCCGGCGACTACGTGACGATGAAGCTGTTCGAGGAATTGCTGGCCGACGAGGAGGGTCACATCGACTTTCTTGAGACGCAGCTCGACCTGCTTGCCTCGATTGGCGAGGAGAAATACGGCCAGCTCAACGCCGCATCGGCAGACGAGGCGGAGTAAGGGCATGCGGGAATGCGGCGCCTGCTAGAATTCGTGCGCCGCTCGCGGCGGGCCAATGGCTCGCCGCCCCCTGAGAAGACGCCAGCCGGATTGGCGCGTCGGCGCTGTGTCATGCTCGTGTTGGCGCTTACCTCTTCGGCGATGGCGGGTGATCTTCAGCCGGCCGGCTTCGCCACCACGCGCACCGACCTCAATGCGAAGGATCAGGCGCGCGTCATTGCCGTCACCAGGCCGACCACGGATTTTTCCAGGCCAGAGCCGTTCGAATTGATGCAAGGTGGCGCCGGCACGTCCCGAAAGGACGTCAGCCGCGATTCCTTCTCGCAATCCTCGGCCAACATCACCTTCGAGGAAGAGGGCGACTTCAAGCTCGGCAATGCCCTTTTCCGCAAGAACTGGGTCTCGTCGCCATCCTCGACGCAAGCGTCGGACGGGCTCGGCCCGCTGTTCAACGAACGTGCCTGCCAGAACTGTCATCTGAAGGATGGCCGCGGCCGCCCGCCGCAAGGCGACCCCGGCACCACGTCGATGTTCCTGCGGCTGGCCCGCGACGCCAGCAGCGTGGAAGAGAAGGCGGCGCTTGCCGACCATGAGGTGCTCAACTTCCCCGACCCGGTCTACGGCAGGCAATTGCAGGAGCTCGCCGTACCCGGCCTGCCTGGTGAAGGCAGGATGCATATCGATTACCAGGAACGTAAGGTGGAGCTGACGGACGGCTCTGTGATCTCCTTGCGCAAACCGAGCTATTCGGTTGACGGCCTTGGCTACGGGCCGCTTGACCCGCGCACCACGCTGTCGCCGCGGCTCACACCGCCGATGATCGGCCTGGGCCTGATCGAACAGATCGCGCCGTCTGATATTCTCGCCCAAGCCGATCCGGACGACAGGGACGGCGACGGCATTTCCGGCAGGCCGAACATCGTGCGCGATAGCCTGAACGGGGAACTGACGCTCGGCCGCTTCGGCTGGAAGGCGCAGACCGCGTCGATCCGCCAGCAGGCGGCGGATGCCTTTGCCGGCGACATCGGCATCTCGACGCTCGAAGAGCCGAGGCATTGGGGCGATTGCACTGCTGCGGAGGCAAAATGCCTCGCCATGCCGAACGGCGTGCAGCAGCGTCTTGGCCCGGTCGAGGCGCCGCCGCCGGTGATGGATCTCGTCACCTTCTATTCGCAGAACCTGGCCGTGCCGTCGCGCCGGGACCTCGACCGGCCGGACGTGCTCGCGGGCAAAAAGACATTCTACGAGATCGGCTGCATTGCCTGCCATACGCCGAAATTCGTCACGCGCCGCGATACGCCCAATAAGGCGCAGGCCTTCCAGTTGATCTGGCCCTATTCCGACTTCCTGCTGCACGACATGGGGCCTGATCTGGCCGATGGCCAGGCCGTGGGCGATGCGACGGGCAATGAGTGGCGCACGCCGCCGCTGTGGGGCATCGGCCTGACCGAGACAGTCAACGGCAATTCCTTCTTTCTGCATGACGGGCGCGCGCGCAGCCTGGCTGAGGCGATCCTGTGGCATGGCGGCGAGGCGCAGAAAGCGCGCGACCGTTTTGCCGCCGCTAACGCGACCGAGCGTGACGCATTGCTCAAATTCCTGGAGTCACTGTGATGTTCAAGCGTTCTGCATTGTTTTTCGCTCTTCCGCTGGCCCTGCTGGGCGTTGTCCCTGCGTCGGCGGCGGTCAAAGCCTCCGACATCATCCAGCGGGCGATCGATGGCTTCGTCCGCCCGGCCTATGCCGGCCTGCACGAGCATGCGGAAGCCTTGACCGGATCCATGCGCAAGCTGTGCGTCACGCCCTCGCAAGGAGAGCTCGATGCCGCACGCGCCGAATTCTCCGCCACCGTCTATGCCTGGTCGTCAGCCGAAAACATCGGCTTCGGGCCGATCAAGGAGAACAACCGGCTGGAACGCATGCTGTTCTGGCCGGATCGCAAGAGCATTGGCCTGAAGCAGGTGCAGGCGGCGCTGTCGGCGAAGGATCCAACCGCCACAGATCCGGCACAGCTGGCCGGCAAGAGCGTCGCCATGCAGGGGCTGGGCGCGCTGGAGTTCGTACTTTACGGCGACGGCGCCGATGCACTGGCCGGCAAGGATGATCCCTACCGCTGCGCCTATGGCACTGCTGTTGCCGGCAACATCGAAACCATGGCCGGCGAGGTCAGCGCCGCCTGGAACAAACCGGACGGCTTTGCAGCGATTTGGGCCAATCCGGGGCCGCAGAATGCGCTCTACCGCGACGGCAACGAAGCGGTGACGGAACTGGTCGGCGTCTTCATCAATGAGCTGGAAATGGTGCGCGACGTGCGCCTGAAAGGGTTTTTCGGCGGCAAGCCGGACGCGGACAAGCCGAAACAAGCGATCTATTGGCGCTCGCAAAACACCACCGCGTCACTGGCCGGCAATCTCTCCGGCATCGATACGCTGTTCCAGGCCTCGAAACTTGGCGACGCCCTGCCGGCCGATGCGCGCTGGATGGCCGAATCGATCCACATCCAGTTGGTCAACGGTGTCGCCACCGCCAAGGCCGTCAGCGGTCCAATCGACAAGGCGCTTGCCGATCCGGCATTGCGCGACAAGCTCGAGCATTTCGCGCTGATCACCTCCAGCCTGTCGACCCTGATCGGGACCAGGTTGACCGCTGAATTCGGCCTGACCGCAGGCTTCTCCTCGCTGGATGGGGACTGAATTGAAAACCCCGCTGATAGATCGCCGCGATTTCCTGAGAGCTGCAGGCGTTGGCTTCATGGCCGCGATGGCGCCATCGGCCTGGGCAACGACGCTTTCGGCCGACGCCGTCTTCGCCACCGCTTTCGTCAAACGCGACGGCAGCTTTGGCGCTGCCGTCCTGTCCGAGGCCGGCAAAGTCCTGCATGCGATCGATCTGCCCGATCGCGGCCACGATGTCACCTTCGATCCCATATCGAAACGCTCGGTGGTCTTCGCGCGCCAGCCCGGCACCTTCGCCGTGGTTTTCGACCATTCGGGCCGTGATGCGCCGCTGACCATCGCCAGCATCGCCGGCCGGCATTTCTTCGGCCATGGCGTGTTTTCGGCCGACGGTGCGCTGCTCTATGCCACCGAAAACGACTTCGACAACGCCGCCGGCGTCGTCGGCGTCTACGATGCGCGGGCGAAATTCAGCCGTGTCGGCGAGTTCCCGACCTATGGAATGGGTCCACACGAGCTTCTGCTCCTGGGCGATGGCAGGACGATTGCGGTAGCAAATGGCGGCATCGAGACCCATCCGGATTACGGCCGCGCCGAGCTCAACATTGCGACCATGAAGCCGTCCTACGTATTGATAGACCGCGTCACCGGCGACCTCATCGAGAAGCACGAATTGCCGGCCGCACTGCATCAGCTGTCGATCCGCCACATGGACACCGATCCGTCCGGCACGGTCTGGTTCGGCTGCCAGTACAGGGGCCCGGGCACCGATCGTCCGCTGCTGGTCGGCCGCGCGGTGCGCGGCAAGGAATTGCAACTGCTCGACATGCCGCAGGACGTTTTGTCCGGCTTCCGCAACTACATAGGCTCGGTCGCCGCCAATCCGGCTGCCGGCACGGTCGCGGTCTCCTCGCCGGAAGGCAACTCGCTTGTCGTGCTCGATGCGGCCAGCGGACGGGTCGTCGCGAACAGCGCGCTGGTCGAGGTCTGCGGCGTGGCTCCCGATGGAACCGGCTTCATGGCCACCACCGGCGCTGGCGAGATCGTCGAGGGCAGTGGTGCGACACGCTCCGAACCGGACTATGTCTGGGACAACCACATGCTGCGCATCGAGCAGGCCGCATAGGCCACAAGCGAAGCCGCTTAACGAATTATGCACTATCCCCTTGCGGTGGCGGGCCGTGGCGGGCACAGGGAATTGTCTTTCGAACCGGTTGCTTCATGAAATTGCTTGCCATCGACTGTGCCGCCAACCTCTGCGCCGCTAGCGTCTATGACGCGACGGCGAAGCGGGAGCTCGGCCGCTCGGTGCTCGATCTCGGCAAGGGCCGTGCCGAGCAGCTGATGGCGGTCATCGCCGAAGCGCTGGAGGCAGGCGCAACCGACTATGCAGGTCTTGGCGCCATTGCCGTGTCTGTCGGCCCCGGTTCCTTCACCGGTCTGCGGGTCGGCGTCTCGACCGCGCGTGGCCTGGCGCTGGCGCTGAAGATACCGGCAATCGGAGTGACGACACTGGAGGCGCTGGCTGCCGAAGCAGCGACGGCATTTCCCGGTCGCGCCGTGCTGGCGGCGCTGGATGCCGGCCGTGAGGAGATCCACGCGGCCTTTTACGACGAAAGGTTAGTCTTGACTTACGGTCCGGCCGTGGCCACGCTGGCCGACGTGGTGGCAATGGCGATGGCAACGTCTCCGGTGCTTGCCGGCACCGCTGCAGCGCTCATCAGCGCATCGGCCGGGCGCGAATTCGATGTCGGCCCTCGGACGGCCACCGCCGACATTGTCACCTACGCCCGCCTGGCTGCCGCCAAGGGCGCGGGCGAACGGCCGAAACCACTCTATCTGCGCGGCGCCGACGCCAAGCCGCAGGCCGGGTTCATTCTTTCAAGGATCAGACCATGATCCCGAAAAGTGGAAGCCGGTTTTCACGGACAACGGTTCCCGTTTGTCCAGAGATCATGGTCAAACAAGAAAACAAAAATTAGATGCGCATACCTTTTCTCCAATCCCGCCGCCGGGACTATGCGCTCGAGCCGCTGAGGATCGCCGACAGTCCGGCGGTCTCGCTGCTGCACCGCGAGGACTTTGTCCGCCCCTGGACCGATGGCGAATTTGCCGCCTTGCTCGAACAGGACACCGTGTTCGGCTATGCCGCGCGCGAAACCGGACAGGGCTCCAAGCCGCCCGTCGGCTTCGTGCTGGCGCGGCTTGCGGCAGGCGAGGGCGAGATCCTGACCGTCGCGGTGGCGCGATCGCATCGCCGGCAGGGGCTGGGCTGGCAATTGATGGACGCGGTGTTGCGCGAACTGCACGCGCAGCGCGCCGAAGCGCTGTTCCTCGAGGTCGACGAGACCAATGTCGCGGCGATCGCGCTTTATCGCCGGCTGGGCTTCCGCGAGGTCGGCAGGCGGCCGAATTACTACAGGTCGGCCGAACACGGACCGACCGGCGCGCTTGTCATGCGCCGCGATCTTCGCTAGCGAGACGGCCGGGATGGGGCGATGATCAAGAAAATCAGGATTTTCCTGGCGCTGGGCCTCGTTGTCGCCGGTTCGCTGGTCCTCGTGCCGTTACAGATACTGTCGATGAAGACCGGCTGGTGGCCGGAAACCTTCATCCTCAAGATCTGGCACAGGCTGATCATCAGGGCGCTCGGCATGCGCATCCATGTCAAGGGGACGCTGTCCGACAAGCGCCCGCTGCTGGTTGCGTCCAATCACATCTCCTGGACCGACATCATGGTGCTCGGCTCTTTTGCCGACGTAAAATTCATCGCCAGGGCTGATATGGAAGGCTGGCCGCTGATCGGCATGCTTTCGAAGCTGCAGCGTACCGTGTTCATCGAGCGCGAGCGCAAGCGTTCGTCGGGCGACCAGGCAAGCGAGATTGCCAGCCGCATGGCCAAGGGCGATGCGATGGTGCTGTTTGCCGAGGGCTCGACCGGCGACGGCAATATGGTCCTGCCGTTCAAGAGCACGCTGTTCGGCGCCGCCTCGATGGCGATTTCGGAAGGCGCGGCGGAACAGGTGTTCATCCAGCCGGTGGCGATCGCCTATACGCGTCTGCACGGCGTGCCGCTCGGCCGCCGGCATCGCCCGCTTGCCGCCTGGATCGGCGATGAGGATTTGATGCCGCATCTCAAGGTATTGCTGGCGGAGGGCGCGCTCGACGTCGAGGTGCATTTCGGCGAGGCAATCGCCTTTTCCAAGGGTTCGAACCGCAAGGAGACGTCGAAACTGATGGAAAGCCAGGTGCGTGAGATGATGCAGGCGGCGCTTGCCGACCCGCGGCCGAGCCGCTAGCCCCGGCATGCCCTTGCTGGCGCGGGCTGAGAATCGTCTGTTTTTTGTCACGGAAAGGCGTTAGAAGCCGCCTTATGGACTTGAACACGGTAGAAAGCGACGACATCGGCACTATGGCTGGACAGCCGGCAGTGCTTTCCACGGCAGCGAAAAAAGTCTTCATCAAGACCTATGGCTGCCAGATGAACGTCTATGATTCGCAGCGTATGGCCGATGCGCTGGCTGCCGACGGCTATTCCGCGACCGATGCCATTGGCGAGGCGGACCTGGTGCTGCTGAACACCTGTCATATCAGGGAGAAGGCGGCCGAAAAGGTCTATTCCGAGCTCGGCCGTATCCGCGACATGAAAGCCGAGCGTGCCCTGGCCGGCCGCGAGATGCTGGTCGGCGTCGCCGGCTGCGTGGCGCAGGCCGAAGGCGCCGAGATCATCCGCCGTTCGCCGGCCGTCGACCTGGTCATCGGCCCGCAGACCTATCACCGGCTCCCCGACGTGCTGGCGCGGGTGCGCGGCGGCGAAAAGATCGTCGAGACCGACTACGCCATCGAGGACAAGTTCGAGCATCTGCCGCAGCCCAAGCGCGCCGAGGTCATCAAGCGCGGTGTCACCGCCTTCCTCACCGTGCAGGAAGGCTGCGACAAGTTCTGCACCTTCTGCGTCGTGCCCTATACCAGAGGCTCCGAAGTTTCCCGGCCGGTGGCGCAGATTGTCGCGGAGGCTGAGCGCCTGGCTGAAGCCGGGGTGCGCGAAGTGACGCTGCTTGGCCAGAACGTCAATGCCTGGCATGGCCAGGGCGAGAACGGCCACGAGTGGGGCCTTGGCCGCCTGCTGTTCAGGCTGGCCGAAATCCCCGGGCTGGCGCGTCTGCGCTACACCACCAGCCACCCGCGCGACATGGATGACGAGCTGATAGCGGCCCATCGCGATCTGCCGTCGTTGATGCCCTATCTGCATCTGCCGGTGCAATCAGGCTCCGACCGCATCCTCAAGGCGATGAATCGCCGGCACACGGCGAGGGATTATCTGGCGCTGCTCGACCGTATCCGCACTGCCCGGCCTGACATCGCGCTTTCCGGCGACTTCATCGTCGGCTTTCCCGGCGAGACCGAGGCGGATTTCGAGGCGACCATGGAGCTGGTGCGTCAGGTGAATTACGCCTCGGCCTTCTCCTTCAAATATTCGCCGCGCCCCGGCACGCCAGGCGCCGAAATGCCCGATCATGTGCCGGAAGCGGTCAAGGACGAGCGCTTGCAGCGGCTGCAGGCCTTGCTCGTGAAACAGCAGCAGGACTTCGGCTTGAGCCTCGTCGGCAGCACCATCGACACGCTGATCGAGAAGCCCGGCCGTCAGGCCGGCCAGAAGGTAGGCCGCTCACCTTGGCTGCAGCCGGTTATTGTTGATGAAAAGGCCGGCGAAATCGGTGACATTATCCAGGTGCGAATCACGAAGACGGGCTACAACAGCCTGTTCGCCGAATTGGCCTGAGGGTCTCGGCAGATGAGGAGAGACGGTTGAGCGCAGCAGAGCTGAAGAACCTGCCCCCGGTACCGGCATCTGGGGCTTCTGACATGGCGCACATCGTTCTGACTTTCGACAACAACAAGCTTGCCAGCGCCCTCTATGGTCAGTTCGACGAAAACCTCGCCCGGCTCGAGCAGAAGCTTGGCGTCGACATCCGCTCACGCGGCAACCAGCTGACCATCAAAGGGTCCGCTTCTGCCGCCGAGCAGGCGCGCCGCGCCCTGGACAATCTTTACGGCATTCTCCAGAAAGGCGTCGATATCGGCCAGTCCGACGTTGACGGCGCCGTGCGCATGGCGATTGCCGCCGACGATCAGTTGACCCTGCCAACGCTGGAACGCAAGGGCAAGGTCTCCGCCGCCCAGATCGCCACCCGCAAGAAGACGATCTATGCCCGTTCGCTCAACCAGGACGCCTATATGCGGGCGCTGGAACGGTCGGAACTGGTGTTCGGCATCGGCCCGGCCGGCACCGGCAAGACCTACCTGGCGGTGGCGCACGCGGCGATGCTGCTCGAGCGCGGCATGGTCGAGCGCATCATTCTCTCGCGGCCGGCGGTCGAGGCCGGCGAGCGGCTGGGCTTCCTGCCCGGCGACATGAAGGAGAAGGTCGATCCCTATCTGCGGCCGCTCTATGACGCGCTCTACGACATGATGCCGGCCGACAAGGTCGAGCGCGCCATTGCCGCCGAAGTGATCGAAATCGCGCCGCTTGCCTTCATGCGCGGCCGCACGCTGGCGCATGCCGCCGTCATCCTCGACGAGGCGCAGAACACCACGCCGATGCAGATGAAGATGTTCCTGACGCGTCTGGGCGAAAACTCGCGCATGATCGTCACCGGCGATCCGACCCAGATCGACCTTCCCTCGAACACCAAATCGGGTCTGGTCGAAGCCTTGCGGGTGCTGGACGGCGTGGCGGGCGCGGTCACCGTGCGCTTCAACGACGGCGACGTGGTTCGCCATCCGCTGGTGGCGGAAATCGTCAGGGCCTACGACCGGGACGCCAAGCTGGCGCGTGGCCTCGGCGCCGAGAATTGATGTTGGCGATGCGGCTTCATGCCTGAGGACATAATATCCGGCGACGGGAATATTCCCGTCGACATCGACATAGCGGTTGAGGCGGGCAACTGGCCCGACGAGGCAAGCCTGACGCGGCTGGTCGATCGGGCCGTTAAGGCGGCTTTTGCCGAAATCGGCGTGGCGGGCCGTTCCGAACTCAGTCTCGTTTTTTCCGACGACGCCCATATCCAGGTTCTCAACGCCGGCTGGCGCGGCAAGGACAAACCGACCAACGTCTTGTCTTTCCCGGCTTTTCCGTTTGCGCAGGGCGGTCCGTTGCCGCCGATGCTGGGCGACATCGTGCTGGCCGCCGAAACGGTCGCCCATGAAGCGGTACTGGAAGACAAGCCTGTCGAGAACCATATCACCCATCTCGTCATCCACGGCCTGCTGCATCTGCTGGGCTACGATCACGAGACCGAGGCCGAGGCCGAGGCGATGGAAGCCGTCGAACGCGCGGCGCTTGCAAGGCTTGCCATTCCCGACCCCTACGCGTAACTACATCTGACCAATTGACCGGACGACGATGAACGACAAACCAGAGACTGCCGCCCGCCCCGACGCCGGCAGTGCAACCAAGGCTTCCGATACGTCGGAAGAGGGATCAAGTCCGAGTACCGTTGCCTCTGGTGCTAGCAGTACCTCTGCTGCTGCCGGCACCTCTGGTGCTGCCAGCATCGGCAGCGCTGCCAGCGAGACATCGCCTGCCGGTCCCTCCCTGTTCGACCGCGTTCTTGGCCTGTTCAGGCAACGCAACGGAACCAGCCTGCGGGAGGAAATCGCCGGCGCGCTTGCCGAGACAACGAGCGATGCCGGCGCCTTCTCGCCCGGCGAACGCGCCATGCTCAACAACATCCTGCGGCTGCGCGAAGTGCGCGTCGAGGACGTCATGGTGCCGCGCGCCGACATTCAAGGGGTCGAAATCACGACGACGCTCGGCGATCTGCTGGGCACCTTTGAGCAATCCGGCCATTCCCGCATGCCGGTCTATTCAGAGACCCTCGATGATCCGCGCGGCATGGTCCATATCCGTGATGTGCTGGCCCACATCACCAAGATCGCGCGCGTCAAGAAGGGCCGCTCGACCAGGAAAACACCCGTCGCCACGGTTCTCGATCTCGCCCAGGTCGATCTCGCACGCACCATTGGCGACCTCAATCTGATCCGCCCGGTGCTGTTCGTGCCGCCGTCGATGCTCGCCTCCGACCTGATGGCTCGCATGCAGACGACGCGCACGCAAATGGCGCTGGTCATCGATGAATATGGCGGCACCGACGGCCTTGCCTCGCTGGAAGACATCGTCGAGATGGTGGTCGGCGACATCGAGGACGAGCATGACGACGACGAGCCGATGATCACCCAGAGCGGCGACGGCGTGTTCATCGTCGATGGCAAGGCCGAGATCGACGACGTCGCCAAGATGATCGGCGGGGATTTCGCCGCCGGTGAACATGGCGAATATGTCGACACCATCGGCGGCATGATTTTCAACACGCTTGGCCGTGTTCCGGCCCGCGGCGAGGTGGTGCAGGCCATACCCGGTTTTGAATTTCACGTCCTCGACGCTGATCCGCGCCGCGTCAAGCGCGTGCGCATCGTGCAGAGCCAGAAGGGTGAGCGTCGCCGGCGTGCCACGGCGCGCACCGAACAGGCGTGAGCGTTTCGCTCGCACGATGACTATCGACGACCCGTTCAAGCATCCAAGTCTGGGCTCTGGTGTTTTCTACAAGGATCCGCATGCCGCGCTGGACTGGCTCGAGGCGGCTTTCGGCTTCGAGCGCAGCATGGTGGTCAGCGATGCCGAGGGAAAGCTCATCCATGCAGAGATGCGGTTCGGCGACAGCTACATCATCGTCGATTCCGAATGGAGCGATTACGTCGCCAGCCCGGCTTCGATCTCGGGCAAGAACACGCAGTCGATCTATGTCAGGCTGAAGGGTGGCCTGGATGCGCATTGCGAGCAAGCGCGAGCCCTCGACGCTGATATAATCCAGGAGCCGGCGGATCAGTTCTACGGTGAGCGCCAGTATCGTGCACGCGACCCCGAGGGCCATGTCTGGACGTTCACGCAGACCATCCGTTCGGTTCCGCGCGAGGAGGCCGAGCGGCTGGGGGGCGTTCAAATCGAGGGTTGGCACCGGTAGGCAGGGCCGGAGCTGTGCATCTCAGCCAGCCCATCCGCCGTTTGGAGCGCGGAGCGCAGCCTGTTAAATCTTGTGTCCTGATTCGCGACTCGGAAGTATGCATGGAGCGCCTCACCGGCCGGATAATTCTGCTTTGGGGTTGGCGGCGTGCGCTCGTGGCGTTTCTCGCCGGCGCCCTCGCGGTGCTTGGGCAGGCGCCTTACGACTTCTTCGCCGCCTGTTTCGTCTCGTTCCCGCTGCTGGTCTGGCTGCTCGACGGCGCCACCGGCGAAGCTTCAGGCAGTCTGTTCCGGCGTCTGCGGCCGGCTTTCGCCGTCGGTTGGTGGTTCGGTTTCGGCTATTTCCTCGCCGGCCTCTGGTGGATCGGCTCGGCGCTGCTGGTCGAGGCCGACAGCTTTGCCTGGGCGCTTCCCTTCGCGGTGGTCGGCATTCCTTTCATGCTCGCCTTTTTCTATGGCTTTGCGGCAATCGTTGCCCGGCTGCTGTGGAGCAACGACATTGGCCGCATCGCCGCCCTTGCCTTCGGCTTCGGCCTGGCGGAATGGCTGCGCGATTTCCTGTTCACCGGTTTTCCCTGGAATGCCGTCGGCTACGCGGCCATGCCCGTGCCGCTGCTGATGCAGAGCGTCTCGGTGACGGGCATGATCGGCATGAACGCGCTCGCGGTGTTCGTCTTCGCACTGCCGGCACTGCTGGCGGCACGTCGGCACCTGCGCCTCGGCGCGGCACTGTTTGTCGTGCTCGTCGCTGCCCATGTCGGCTTCGGCTATATCAGGCTTGCCGCTCCCGAACCGCCAGCTTCACGCAGCCTGGATGTCCGCATTGTCCAGCCGGCCGTGGACCTGTCGGAAAAATGGGATGCCTCGGTGCGCGACCGCATCTTCGCGGTCCTGATGGGGCTCTCGGGCAAGGCGCCGGATCCAGGCCATCAAAAGCCGCAACTGATCCTGTGGCCCGAAACCTCGGTGCCGTTCCTCTTCACCGAGCGTCCGGACGCATTGACGGCGCTGGGGGATATGCTCGGACCCGGCCAGATGCTGATTGCCGGCGTCGTCCGCGAGGAAGGCGGCTCGGCCGCAAATGCCGACAGCCGCTACTACAACTCCGTGGTGGCGATCGACGACAAGGGTGAAATCACCGACGCCGTCGACAAGGTTCACCTGGTGCCGTTCGGCGAATACCTGCCTTTCGCCGATCTGCTCCAGCGTTTCGGCATCGAGCAACTGGTTGCCGGGCCGATGAGTTTCGCGGCCGGCAATGAGCGGCACGCCATTACGCTGCCCGACGGCATCCGTGCGCTGCCATTTATCTGTTATGAGGTGATCTTTCCCGATCTTGTGGCAGTTGACGCTGCGTCAGCGCAGCTTATTGTGAACGTTACCAATGATGCGTGGTTCGGCGACACGCCGGGTCCGTATCAGCATTTCAGGCAGGCCCAGATCCGTGCGGTGGAAAATGGATTGCCATTGGTGCGTGCCGCCAACAACGGCATCTCGGCCGTCGTCGATCCGCGCGGGCGCATCGTCGATGCGCTTGCTATCGACGCGCGCGGCGCCATCGATGCCCACATACCGATTTCCGGACAGGCGCTCATATCTCCCGGCCAACGGCGCATTAACGGAATGCTGATCATGTTGCTGTTTGCCGTTGGGGCAGCGCTGTTGAACGTAAGGCAAAGGCTACGGGTGAATTGACAGCCAACACATTAGAAACTCATACTGTAAGTGCCTGAAAATTTCTCGAAGCCGGTGGATCGTTCTGTTGGGGCAGTTGCCTCCGGCTTTGTTTGGGCAGGAAAAAAATAGAGAAAGCCGAAAAAATTCGGCGAGGAAAAAATGACAGAAGATAACAAGAAGAAACCGAATCCGATCGACATCCATGTTGGCAGTCGCATTCGGCTTCGCCGCAACATGCTTGGAATGAGCCAGGAAAAGCTGGGAGAAAACCTCGGCATCACATTTCAACAGATTCAGAAATATGAAAAGGGCACCAACCGCGTCGGCGCCAGCCGTCTGCAGGCGATCGCGTCCATACTCGGCGTGCCTGTCGCTTTCTTTTTTGAGGATGCGCCCGGCCAGGAGCCTGTGGCGGGCCGGGGATTTGCCGAGGACGCTTCGATGGCTTTCGCTGTCGAATTCTGCGGCAGCCCTGAAGGC
>NZ_RZQA01000219.1:0-7899 GCF_004022915.1 Mesorhizobium sp. M7A.F.Ca.US.006.04.2.1 | reverse complement strand
GTTCTGGACCGGCGGCGGGTGAAGGTGCCGACGCCGGCACGACGGTCGCAGGCTCGGCGGATGTGGCTGCAACTGCCGCCGTGTCCGGCGCATTGGCGGCCGATCCGCCGGAGGCCGCGGTGGCGGCGGGTTGCTCCGAGATGGCGCCTTCGACCGGTGGCAAGCCACTGTCATCGGCGTTTTGCGGCGTGGCGATCTCGGGAGCCGGAGGTTGCTCGGCCGCGACAGGGGCAGGCTTTTCCGCCGGAAGGGCGGTGGGCGGCGCGACGACCTCGCCGGCAATGGCCTGAGCGGCGTCGAGCAAGGCGCGGTCGCCCTCCGACAGCCGGCTGCGATCGATCTTGCCGAGCTTGGCACGAATGTCCTCGATTGTGCCCGAGGTGACGGTGGAAAGGCTGGCATAGAGCAGGGCGCGTGGATCGTCCTGATTGGTGTTGCCGTCACGGCCCTGCTCGGCCCGCGCCGAAGCGAAGGCCGAAAGGTCGTTCAGGCCGTCTATCGCGGCACGGCGGGCGATGCGCAGATAGATCACCTTCTCGCGCTCGGGATCCATCATCGAGGTGATGTCGCCCAGCTTGTCCTGGCTGATCGACATGTGCAGCGCGATGACGCCGGAGACAAAGGAGTCCGCGAACTGGCTGGCATAGGGCGAATAGAGGTAGCGCTCGACATACTGGGTGGAAGCAAGGGCGAAACGTGCCGCGTCGCCTTGCGCGACTGCAAGGCCGACCGAACGGCGAAGTGCCGCTTCCTCGACCAGCGTGCCGGGGCTGAGCAATCTTGCCTCGTCGAGCAGACCGAGTGCGGTCGCCGGTTGATCGCCGGCAAGCAGCGAGCCTTTGACCAAAGCGAGGAAGGCGCCGAGATCCGGAGGCAGCGCCATGGGATCGATCGGCCTCAAGGCTTCGATAGCCTTGCCGGGCCTGCCGTTGAGGTACTCAATCACGCCTTTTGCGATGGCAAGGCTTTGCGGGTCCGCCGTAGCGCGCGACGTGGCCGCTTCGACGGTCACCGGGTTGCCGCCGCTCATGCCGTAGACAAGCAGGGCCCGAAAATTCTTGGGATCCTTGTAGTCCTCGGCATTCGCCGCGCGCAGGCGCGCATCCGTCATCTCGAGCAGCTTGGCCTGCATCGGCAGGGCGGCATGATCGCCGGCGGCTATGCGGTCCTGGATGAGCTGCAGCGAGCGCACCAGCTGATACGGCTGCAGGGCCTCCTGGGCGAAACCAGTGGACGGGTGTCCGCCGGCCAGCAGCAACAGGCCAATCAACCGGCGGGTGACGGCCGCTCGCTTCATCCGCCGGTCGCCATCAGGATCTCGATGCGGCGGTTCGCGGCCGCCAATGGATCGGCTGCTATTTTCGGCTGGCGGTCCGCGAAACCGGCGACCTCGGTGATGCGGCGTTCGTCGACGCCGCCGCGCACGAGCATGTAGTACGCGGAATGCGCGCGCGCCGTCGACAGCCGCCAATTGTCGTAGCTGTCGCTGCGGAACGGCCGGGCATCGGTGTGGCCGTTGATGCTGATGGTGCCCTTCTGGCTGTTGACGATGCGGCCGATCTTCTCCATTGCCAGCACCAGTTCGCGTCTCGGCAACGCCGAGCCGACCTCGAACATGCCGAAGTCGAGCTGATCGGTGATCGAGATGACGACGCCCTTGTCGGTGGCTTCGACCGAGACGCCGTCGTGCAGCTTGTCGCCAGGCTTGAAAGCATCGGCCAACTGCCGCTTGACGTCGGCCGCTGCCTTCACGGCAGCAGCGGTTGGCGGCTTCTCCCCGATGTCGGGCTGGACGGCCTTTTGCGCCTCAGGCTTAGCCTTCGCTACCGCGGCCTTGGTGCCGTCCGGTTTGGTCTCGCCGGCCAATGCCGTGGCAGGGTTCGCGGCCTGTTTACTGGTCGCGTCCTTTGCCAGTGGCTCGAGCGGTGCCGCGACAGGCGGCACGGCTTTGACTTTGAGCACCTGCGTTTCGGCGGTCTTGTCGCCGGGCTTGGCCGGATCGCCCTCGATCTTGGTGCGCTGGGCGCTGGCCTCGGCGCCGGGCGCGGCGACCTGCTGCGACCAGAAATCCGGCTCGAAAGGATCGCGGTAGGAGGCGCCACCGGAGGCGCCGGTAGCCGGGCCGGCAGCCTGCACGCCGCCATCGCCTTTCTGGCTGACATTCTGCATGACGCCGGTATCTGTGGCGATTTCCGAAAGCACCGCGTAGGGGTCGGCGAAGAGATGGTCGTCGGAGTGTTCCGCCTGCTGTGGCTCCTGCTTGTCCTGCTTGCGCTCCGACGCGCCCGCGCCGGCATTGCCGTTCTGTCCGGCTTTGCTGGTCGCCTCTTGCGGATCGTCGGCCGTCAGTCCCATGGCGCGCGGGCCGTCGCCGAGATCCTCCAGGCCCTTGCGGCTCGAATTGCGGTCGACCAGCTTGACCGGGTTGAAGTAGCTGGCCACGGCTGCCTTGGTCTGCTCGTTGGCGGCGTTGATCAGCCACATGACCAGGAAGAAGCACATCATGGCCGTCATGAAGTCGGCGAAGGCGATCTTCCAGACGCCGCCATGGTGGGCCTCGTCATGGTCGTCATGACTGCGCCGCACGATGATGATCTCGTGGCGGCCCTGATCGGCGTTGGCGACGCTCATGCCAGGACCTCCGAGAGGGTCGTCGACCATTCGGCCATGCGCGTTTCGAACACCGCCTCGTCGATAGCCACGGTCAGGTCGAAGCCTGGGGCCTCGACAAAATCGAGATTGGCGGCGCGGGGTCCGAGCGATGCCTTCAGTGTTTCGAACATCGAGAGCGGGCCGCGCACGACGATGCGCACAGCCTCGGCGTCGCCAACCGCTTCGCGGACGGCGTCTGCCAACGCATCGATCGAACGTTTCTGCAGATCGTCGCTGACGATGCCGCCGATGATGCGGGCGACCGTGCCGGCGACAAGTCCGGTCACGCGCGCCTCCATCGCATCAATGTGCAACGAGACCGCCTTGCCGACATCGTCGCCAAGGCTTTCGAGAAATATCCTTGTTTCCTCAGCACTGGCCTGGCGTTCGGCTTCGAGCGCGGCGTCATGCGCAGCCGCCAGGCGGCCCTCCAGCGCTGCCTCCGCCTGGGCAACCGCCTCGGCGATCAGCGTGCCGATATCGGCTTGCGGCGCCGGCGTCTCGGGCTTGTGTTCGGGATCGACTGCTGCCCGGGGCTGGCCGGCACGCTGCGCGCGCGTGCCGAAATCAGGCAGAAGGTCGAAGAGGGCTACGGAAGGCATGGTTTACACCGCCACTTCCTGGGAAGCCCATTTGCGCAGGATCTGCGCGGTGCGCTCCTCGTTGAGGTCGACCATCCTGGCAAGCCGGTCCTGCGGCGCCGGCCGGATCTTCTGGCGAAGATCGTCGAGCGGAGTGGGGCCTGGGCGTGTGCCTGGCAAGGCGCCAACCGCGGCATTGTCGGTGGCCGCCATTGCCTCCGGCGTCGGCAGCGAGCGCTGGACGTCGTCGAAGCTGGGACCTGCCAGGGCTGGAGCAGCCTTTGCCGTCAGCGCCGCGGCCATCGGCCTCAGGCCGAAGAAGGCCACCAGGAACACCACGACGATGAAGGCACCTGCATTGATCATCGTGCCGGCATGCTGGCCGATCGAATCGAGCATTCCCGCCTGCGGGATCGCCTCGCCATCCAGGCCATCGATGAACTCGACCGCCGAGACGTCGATGATGTCGCCGCGCTTTTCATCCAGGCCGGTGGCGGATGTAACCATCTTCTGGATCTCGGCGACGCGCTTGGCGATCTGCTCCGGTGTGGCGTCCTTGCCGAGGATGGTCGTCAGCCGCTGCTGGTTGACGACCACGGCAATCGACATCTTGGTGACGGTGTAGCCGTTGGAGACGGTGGCGATCTTCTTGGAATTGATCTCGTAGTTGGTGATCTCTTCCCTGCGGTCGTTCTGCGAGGAGGATTGCGGGCCATCGGTGGCGGTTGCCTGGGTCTCGGGCAGGTTCTGCTCGACGCTGGCCGGAGTGGAAGCCTGCTTCTGGTTGTTGTTCTCGTTGGCGCGCACCGACTGCACCGAGCGCTCGACGCGGGAATTCGGATCGAAGATGGTCTCTTCCGTCTGGCGGGTGTCGGTGTTGACCTCGGCCTTGACGCTGGCGCGGAAATTGTCGGGGCCGAGATAGGCCGTCAGCGCACGGCGGATGTTGTCTCCGATCTGCGCCTCGACGGTCTGCTCGACGCCGAGCGTGCGGGCGGCGCTGGTGTTGGAAGGGTCGTCGCCCGCAGCCAGCAGATTGCCGCTGGAATCGAGCACCGTCACCTTGTCGGCCGACAGGCCGGGGACGGCGGCGGCGACGAGATGGCGGATCGACATGGCGCTCTTTTCGGCGTCGATGCCGGCGTAGCGGATGACCACGGAGGCGGAAGGCTGCTGCTCGTCACGGCGGAAATTGGCGCGTTCGGACATGACGATGTGGACCCGCGCCGCCTTGATGCCCGATATCGACTGGATGGTGCGGGCGATCTCACCTTCCAGCGCGCGCACGCGGGTGATCTGCTGCATGAACGAGGTGAGGCCGAGCGAGCCGACATTGTCGAACAATTCGTAGCCGGCATTGGCGCTGGTCGGCAGGCCCTTTTCGGCAAGCAGCATGCGCGCCTGGGCGGTGGTGCCGGCCGGCACCAGAACCGAGGTTCCGTCGGCGCCGACATCGAAGCCGATGCCGGCTTCGCCGAGCACCAGGCCGATCTGGTTCACGTCGGCGCGGTCGAGTCCGACATAGAGCGTGTCGTAGGCGGGGCGGTTGAGATAGACCGAGGCGATGCCGATGACGCCCATCACCAGAACGGCGATGCCCGCCAGCATGGCGAGGCGCTTCACGCCAAACCCGCGGAGATTCGAGATGATGCTCTGGATCTGTTCCGGCACGGTTCAACGACTCCCAGCATGATTGTCCGCCGGAACTCTAGTCTTCGAAGCTTGTGCGAAAATGAAATCGGGCCGCGCTTGCGGCGCGGCCCGTCAATCGGAGTGCGAAAAGGAGGCGCCGGTGGCGCCCGCGATTAGTTCTTGAACAGCGACAGGATCGACTGCGAGGAGCTGTTGGCAATCGACAGTGCCTGGATGCCGAGCTGCTGCTGCACCTGCAGGGCCTGGAGGCGGGTCGATTCCTTGTTCATGTCGGCGTCGACGAGCTGGCCGACGCCGCGGTCGATGGAGTCCATCAGGCTCTGTGTGAAGGTCTTCTGCAGGTCGATCGAGCTCTTGGCCGAACCGATGATGGTGGCGGAATCAGTCAACTGGGCCATGACCTTGTCCATCATGGTGACCATCTGGGTGATGATGCCGTCGGTCACCCCTGGGGCCGTGATGTCGAGGTTGTAGGCGGAAATATTGTCGACCTTGGTGACCGCTCCCGCCGCCGTCTGGCCGGCAGTGTTCGCGGCGATATCCGTTCCTCCGCCCGCGATCACGCCAGCATAGGCGTTGTCATACAGGGTCTGGGCGGCGCCCGTGGAATAGATGGAGGTCTGGCGATCGAGGACGCCCTGGTTCTTGACTTCGGCGGCAAGGCCGTAGTCGAAAAGCTTGGTGCCCTCGACATTGATGTTGATCGTTCCGATCGAGACAGCGCCGGATGAAGAGCGATTGAATGAGGACACGATCTGCGAGTCGGGCTGGACGCCATCATTGGCGGACGTGACCTGCTTGGAGGTCACCGCGAGGAAATTCGAGCCGGAGAAGGTGGCCGCATCGGCAAAGGACTTCATCTGCGTTTGAAGCGCCTTGATCTCGGTCTGGGTCTTCGCCTTGGCGGCATCCGTCTGGCCGACCATGGACAACACCTTGGTCTTGATCTGGCCGATCGTCGTCAGCACGTTGGTGATGCCGGTGTAGGCGGCATCGACTTTCGAGGCGCCGAGGCCGAGTGCATCCTGCACCGTCGACAGGGCCGAATTGTCCGAGCGCATGGTGGTGGCGATCGACCAATAGGCGGCGTTGTCCGAAGCCTGCGAGACCCGATAGCCGGTCGATATGCGGGCCTGTGTCTGTTCGAGCGACTTGTTGGTGGCGCTGAGGCTTTGAAGTGCGGTTAACGCCGAGGCGTTGGTCATGATGCTCGCCAAGAAAGTCGCTCCTTCTCAAAAGCCGACATGCTCAGACATGCCGGATGGGCCTGTTCAACGATTGGCATCGTGCCGGTCGGACCGATTCGCCAACTGTCGTAAGCTATTGGTTAACCATAACTAGCGCGGCATGGTTAACAGCCTGTTAAAAGCTGGCTTTTGAGAGTTAAGGATCGAGGATTGTGCGGGGCTGGAGCAAACGCAAATAGGGCCGCGCTTTTGGCGCGGCCCGAATTTCTAGTGCGAACTGTGGTTGAGCGGAGGCGATCAGCCGCGGAAGAGCGACAGGATCGACTGCGAGGAACCGTTGGCGATCGACAGCGCCTGCACGCCGAGCTGCTGCTGGACCTGCAGGGCCTGCAGACGGGTCGATTCCTTGTTCATGTCGGCATCGACGAGCTGGCCGACGCCGCGGTCGATGGAGTCCATCAGGTCCGAGGTGAAGGTCTTCTGCAGGTCGATACTGCTCTTGGCGGCGCCGAGCGTGGTGGCCGAGTTGGTCATATCGGCGAGCGCGGAGTCGATGACGGTCAGCATCTGCTTGATCTGCGAATCGCTGGCAGCCGTGCCACCCGAGAAGATGGAAAGCGAGGCGGCCGAATAGGTGTCGGTGGCCAGTGCAGCCGCCCCTAGAGCTGTCTGCGTGCCGGAGACCGCTGCGGCCACACTGCCGTCGCTGCCGAGGCGGTACGTGTCAAGGATGCCCTTCGCGAGGCCCGAGGTGGTACCAGCTTCATAGAGCTTGATGCTTTCCACCTTGACGTCGATGGTCGAGATCGAAGATGCGCCGGCCGCGTCACGGTTGAAGGCCGAAAGGATCTTCACATCGGCAGCCGTCGTGGCTGTTGAGCCGCTGTCTACGGACAGCATGTTGGTGCCGGAGAAGGTGGCGCCGTCGGCGTAGGACTTCATCTGCGCCTGAAGAGCGGTGATTTCGGTCTGGGTCTTTTCCTTCGAGGCGTCCGTCTGGCCGTAGGAAGCCAGCAGCTTTGCCTTGATCTGGTTGATGGTGGAGATCGCGCTGTTCATGCCGGTATAGGCGGTGTCGACCTTCGAGGCGCCGAGGCCGAGAGCGTCCGAAACGGTGGACATTGCCTGGTTGTCGGAGCGCATCGTGGTGGCGATCGACCAGTAAGCGGCGTTGTCCGAGGCCTGCGAGACGCGATAACCGGTCGAGATGCGGGCCTGGGTGTCCTGGAGGGATTTGCTGGTGGCGTTAAGGCTCTGCAGAGCCGTCAACGCGGCGGAGTTCGTCATGATGCTGGACATGGTACTCGTACCTTGGTTTTTACAGGTGTTTTTTTGACATACCGGGCCTCCCGGTATGACGGTGCGGCATCATGCCAATGATCTCTGAAATCGATCACCCGCCATCTGCGAGCGAATATGCGGGCAAGTCCCTACCAAAGGGCTAAACCGGACGGTTAATCGAAAATATATTGCTGGAATTTCGAGCCGGCGCGGCAGTGTCAGTTGAAGGAGCGCACCAGGCTGCCGACAAGCAGGTTCCAGCCGTCGATCAGGACGAAGAACAGGATCTTGAACGGCAGCGACACCACCGTGGGCGGCAGCATCATCATGCCCATCGCCATCGTGATGGTGGCGACGATCAGGTCGATGACCAGGAACGGCAGCACGATCAGGAAGCCGATTTCGAAGCCGCGCCGGATCTCCGAGATCATGAAGGCGGGCACCAGGATGCGCAGGTCGACGGTGTCGCGCGAAACGGTCTGGCCGCGCTCGCGGGCGAGATCGGCGAAGAGGTCGAAATCCTTGTCACGCACATTGTGCAGCAT
>NZ_RZQA01000218.1:0-7919 GCF_004022915.1 Mesorhizobium sp. M7A.F.Ca.US.006.04.2.1 | reverse complement strand
AGTCCGAAACGGTCAGGCCGGGCGCTTCAGGCGTCCGGCGACGGCGCCCCATGAAGCCTTGATCATGCCGACCAGGCCGCTCGGGTAGGCCAGCATCACGCCGATGATCAGCACCGCCGTGATCATCGGCCGCCACGCGCCGAAATCGGCCATCCATTCGGCGAAGATCGTCAGCACGAAAGAGGCGATGATGGCGCCGTAAATAGTGCTGGTGCCGCCAAGCAGCACCATCGACAGGATGATGGTCGCAAGGCTCATGCCGAAGACGTCGATCGAGGCATTGCGCTGGTAGGCGGCGTAGAAGGCGCCGGCGATGCCGGTGAAGAAGGCGCTCGCGGCAAGCGTCAGCATGCGCTGGCGCACGATCGAGACGCCGCGGCTGATGGCGTATTCCTCATTGTCGCGCAAGGCGACGATGCTGGCCCCGGTGCGTGAGCGCACGAACACGCGCAGGAATAGGGTGCTCGCCACCAGCAGCGCCAGCGCGATGTAGAAATAGGCTGATTTGCCGTCACGGACCATGTTGTGGTCGAACACGTATAGCCCGGGAATGCGCACCAACCCTTGCGTGCCGCCGGTGATGGCGGACTGGCTGATGATTACCTGCATCACCAGCTGCGCGAAGCCGAAAGTGACCAGGATGATGTAGATGCCCTTCAGCCGCAGGATCGGGATGGTCACCAGGATCGCCGCCAGGGTGGCGATGACACCGCTGGCAAACAGCGCGATCCACGGGTCGAATTCGGCCAGCTTGGTGAGCAGGCTGTAGGCATAGACGCCGATGCCGAACAGCGCCAGATGGCCGAAATTGAAGACGCCGCCATAGCCGAGGCTGAGGTCCCAGTTCGAGGCGACGATCGCATAGATGAAGGCCATGATCAGGATGTGGCGGGCATAGGTGTCGCCGAAGATCAGCGGCAGCAGTGTCAGAAAGGCGAAGCCGAGCACGAAGCCGATGGCCTCCTGCTTCCACGGCGTGCGGCCGGGAGCGATCGGGGTTGCCGCCTCTGTGTGGCTAAGGGTGATCGGCGATGTCGTGTCGGTCATGCTAGGCCTCGGGAGCGGCTGGCAAAGATGCCCTCGGGGCGCACCATCAGGGTCAGGATCAGCACGCCGAACAGCAGCGCCGGCGTCCAGTACAGGCCGAAATAATAGCTGCAGGCGGCCTCGAAGAAGCCGATCAGATAGGCGGCGAAGATCGGTCCCGAGATGCTCGATATTCCGCCGAATACGACGACGATCAGCGCCTTGAGCAGCGGGTCGCTGCCCATCACCGGCGACATGAAACGATAGCCGCCCATGAAGATGCCGGCGAGGCCTGCAAGCGACGCGGCAATGGCGAAGGCCAGCCCATAGAGCGCGGTGACGTTCAGCCCGACCAGATGGCTGGCATCTTCATTCTGCGCCACGGCGCGCAGCGCCAGCCCGAGCCGCGTGCGGTTGAGGAACATCCAAAGTGCGGCCAGGATCAGCGGCGTGATGACGATGATGGCGATCTGGTGCAGGGAGACGCCGACGCCGCCGATGGTGGTGTTGCCGGTGATCAGCGCCGGGATCTGCTTCGAGCGCGGTCCCCAGATGGTCAGCGCGCCGTTCTCGATCAGCGACCCGGCTGCCAGCGTGGTGATGACGACGACCAGCACGATGTTGGGTCGGCCGATCAGCGGCCGCACGACACTCGCCTGCAGGATCCAGCCGACGCCGGCCATGACGACGACGGCGATGGGAAAGGCGACCGCCGCCGGCAGGCCGAGTTCGACCAGCTGCCAGGCGATGTAGGCGCCCAGCATCATGAACACGCCATGGCTGAAATTGAACACGCCGATCGTCGTCCAGACCAGAGCCAGCCCGACCGCCATCATGGCGTAGAGCGAGCCCTGGAACAGGCCGCCGAACAGGATTTCCGCCAATGCGCTCATCTTCGGATTTTCCTAATGGCCAAAATACATCGACATGATCTCGCCGTGGTCGAGGCTTTCGCCCGGCTTGATCTCGGTCGCAACGGCGCCATGGTTGACGAGGTAGAGTTGCTGCGTCAGTTCCAGCAGGAATTCGATGTCCTGCTCGACGACGATGAGCGGTACGCCGCCGCGCGAAATGTCCATGACGGAGGCGCAGAGCTCGTCCTTGATCTTGGGCGCCAGCCCCAGCGTCGGCTCGTCGAGGATCAGCAGGCGCGGATGGCTCATCAGCGCCGTGCCGATCGACACCATCTGGCGCTCGCCGCCCGACAGCGTGCGCACGCGCTGGCGCCAGCGTTCCGCCAGTTTCGGGAACAGCTTGACCACCTTTTCGCGGTTTTCCGCCTCATGCGGCCGGGCCCGCGGCGAATAGGCGCCGAGCGCCATGCAGTCGGCGATCGAGAGATCGGGAAACAGCCGATTGCCTTGCGGCACATGGATCAGGCCGGCGCCGACGATGGCGCGTGCGCTGTGGCCGACAATGTCTTGCCCGTCGAACAGGATGCGGCCGCTCTTCGGCTGCAGAAGCCCGGAGATCGCACGCAGCAGCGTCGTCTTGCCATGGCCGTTGGGGCCGAACAGGCCGACATTGCCGAAACGGCCGGCCTCCAGCGAGATATCGTGCAGCACGGTGACGCGGCCATAGCCGGCGGTGACGCCTTCGACGCTGAGAATGGGATTCACGCCGCCGACCTCCTCGTGCCGAGATAGGCTTCGATGACGTGCGGATCGGCGATCACGCCTGCCGGATCGCCGGCGGCCAGGACGCGGCCATTGTTGAGCACCAGCAGATGCTGCGAAAGGCTCATCAGGAAAGTCAGCACGTGCTCGATCAGAAGGATGGTGATGCCGCGTTCGGCGGTGCGGCGGATCAGGCCGATCGACGTCTCGATCTCGGGTTTGGTCAGGCTCGATGCCGGCTCGTCGAGCAAGAGCATGCGTGGCTGCATGGCGATCGCCGTGGCAAGCATCAGGCATTTGCGCTCGAACACGGACAATTCGCCGGCAAGCCGGCCGAACGACTGGGATCCCAGGCCGACGAACTCCAGCGCCTCGGCGGCGGCATTGCGGGCCGTGGCCGCTGTCTTTTCCTGCTTGCCGTAGCTGGCGCCGATCAGCGCGTTCTCGAACACGGTCAGCCCGTCGAAGCTGGTCTCGCGCTGAAAGGTCCGGGCAAGGCCGAGGCGCGCGATGGCGTGTCCCGATTTGCCGTTTATGGCAATGCCGTCAAAGCGGATCTGGCCCCGGTCGGGCCCGAACGGGATGCCGGTGATGATGTTGAACAGCGTGCTCTTGCCGCTGCCGTTCGGGCCGGCGATACCGAAGATCTCGCCGGCCTCGACCTTGAACGACACGCCATCGACGGCCTTCAGCGAACCGAAGGCCTTCGACACGTCGTCCAGTTCAAGCAGGGCCATTCCCTACTTCATCCAGGGCTGGAGCTTGAAGGCGCCGGTGGCATATTTCTCAGGCGAGATCAGCGTGCGCTGGCCATCCCAGATCTGGAAGAAGGTGATCGGAATATAGTCGTCGCCCTGCGTGGCAAGGTGGGTGGCGGGATCGAATTTCAGCCGCCCTTCCGCGACCTGCTTGTCGGTCTCCGACAGCGCCTTCATGATCGCCGCATGGTCGGATGCGCCGCCGACCTTCTTGACCGCGTCGAAATAGACATTGGTCATTTCGTAGAGGCCGACGCCGTAGGTGCCGCTCTCGACGCCGTATTTTGCCTTGAACTTGGCTGCCACCTCATCGGCGCGCGGGTTCTTCGGCGTCGTCAGCGCGCCGCCGAGCAGGTTGTAGATGACGCCATCCGATTTCTTGCCGGTCAGCTCGACGAATTCCGGAACGCTCGGCGCGTATTGCAGGAAGACGAGGCTCTTGGTCGGCTGCTCGAGGAACTGGTTGAGGAACGACGCCGAATTGCCCGGCAGATAGTCGGTGTTGATGACGACATCGGGAACGTTCTCGCGCACCTTGGCGAGGATCGAACGCCAGTCGGTCACTTCGCCGAAGGGTACGATCTCGTCGACGGTGATGGTCCAGCCCTTGTCCTTGAAGGTCTTCTTCATGCCTTCGGAGATGGTCTTCGAATAGGCGTTGTCGGACGAGATGATGGCGACCTTCTTGGTCGGCAGGGTGATCTTGCCGTCGGCCGCGAGCTTCTCGACGAACAGGGTGACGTCGGTGTTGTAGGCGTCGAAGGAAGGCGTCAGTGACCAGCAGCACATGTATTTGTCGGGGCTCGGCGCGATGATGTCCCTGGTCTGCTGCGAGGTGGCCGCCAGCATGTAGGGCATTTCCGCCTCGGCCATGTTGTCGATCTCGAAATTGGTCAGGCTGGCATAGCCGGTCAGCATGAAGTGCACGCCCGGATCGCCAAGCAGGCGTTCGACGGCGCTGGTGACGTTGCCGGCGGACTGATCCTTGACGTCGCCGACCACCAGTTCGAACGTATCCCCGGCAACGCCGCCGGCTGCGTTCGCTTCGTCGATGGCCATCTGCACGCCGCGCTGGAATTCCTGGCCGTCCGCCGCGGCAGGGCCGGTGAGCGGCGCAAGCAGGCCGATCTTGACGACGTCGGCAAAGGCGGGGGCGGCTGATGCGGCAAACATGCCGATCAACGTCGTGCTCATCAGCTTATGGCGGATTCGACTTGCGGCGGATTTGGGCTTCATCGTGCTGTTCCCTGTTTTCCTCCCGTTCATCGGGAGTTGGATAATTGACAATCTACGCATAATTGTTCTTATTTGAAAAGGATTTTTCAACGCAACCTGGCCGGGAACAAGGTTCCCGCAAAGGTATGGAAGCCGTGGCGCTTTGCTGCGCAACTGCATTAAAACAGGGCAATTCCCGACGGAGCGGACAATGACGATCTCGCAGAAGACCCTTGAAACCAGCCACGGCAAGATCGCGGTGCGTGAGACCAGCGGCCAGGGAACCGCTGTCATGCTGATCCACGGCAATTCATCTTCCAGTGCCGTTTTCCGCAACCAGTTGGACGGCCCGTTGGGCGAGCGATATCACCTCATCGCTCCCGACCTGCCCGGTCATGGAGCGTCCGGCGATGCGATCGATCCAGAGCGTTCCTACAGCATGGAAGGCTATGCCGATGCCATGACCGAAGTGCTCGGGCTGCTCGGCATCGACAAGGCCATCGTCTTCGGCTGGTCGCTCGGCGGCCATATCGGGCTTGAGATGATCGACCGCTTTCCCGGCCTGCTCGGCTTGATGATCACCGGCACGCCGCCTGTCTCGCCCGAGGAGGTCGGCAGCGGATTCAAGCCGAGCCCGCATATGCATCTCGCCGGGCAGGAGACCTTCACCGGCGCCGAGGTGGAGGCCTATGCGCGCAGCACTTGCGGCGAGCCGTTCGAGCCGTTTCTCATCGACACGGTGGCGCGCACCGATGGACGGGCGCGGCGCCTGATGTTCGAAAAGTTCGCGGCCGGCACTGGCCGGAACCAGCGCGAGATCGTGGCCGGCAAGACGCCGCCGATCGCCGTTCTGAACGGCATCGACGAGCCATTCGTCAACACCGATTTCGTCTCGGCTGTGAAATTCTCCAATCTATGGGAAGGCAAGGCGCATCTGCTCGACAAATCCGGCCACGCGCCGTTCTGGGATTCGCCCGATCGCTTCGATCCGGTCTTCGCCCGCTTCCTGGCGAGCGTCGACAGAGCGTAGGTCCGTCGGAAAACCGGCGCCACGGACCCGCCTTCGCGTTGGGTGGGTGACAATCACGCGCATCTGCCGTATATTGACATAAACATATCCTTATGTGACATGAAAAGGCCTGTCGCCAAAGGGATAAAAAATGTCGCAGAATTCTGCCTCGCTGGACGCATTGTTCGGCCCCGTCGCGGCAAAACCGGACGGCTCGGAAGTGCTTGCCGCGCTGACAGCGGCGGCACGCGAGCGCATTCTCATCCTCGACGGCGCCATGGGCACGCAGATCCAGGGCCTCGGGTTTAACGAGGACCAATTCCGCGGCGAGGCTTTCGCCGGCTGCGCCTGCCATCAGCAGGGCAACAACGATCTCCTGATCCTGACCCAGCCCGGGGCGATCGAGGAGATCCATTATCAATACGCCATCGCAGGCGCCGACATCCTGGAGACCAATACTTTCTCCTCGACCTCGATCGCCCAGGCCGACTACGGCATGGAAGATGCCGTCTATGCGCTGAACCGCGATGGCGCGCGGCTGGTCAGGCGCGCCGCTGTTCGGGCCGAGCAGCAGGACGGCAAGCGAAGGTTTGTCGCCGGAGCGCTCGGGCCGACCAACCGCACCGCCTCGATGTCGCCCGACGTCAACAATCCCGGCTATCGCGCCGTGACCTTCGACGATTTGCGCCTCGCCTATGGCGAGCAGCTGCGCGGGTTGATCGATGGCGGCGCCGACATCATCCTGATCGAGACCATCTTCGACACGCTGAACGCCAAGGCGGCGATCTTCGCGGCGGAAGAGATCTTCATCGAGAAGGGCGTGCGCCTGCCCGTGATGATATCGGGCACCATCACGGACCTCTCCGGCCGCACGCTGTCGGGCCAGACGCCGACCGCCTTCTGGCATTCGGTGCGGCACGCCAGCCCCTTCACCATCGGCCTCAACTGCGCGCTCGGCGCCAACGCCATGCGAGCGCATCTGGCCGAAATATCCGGTGTCGCCGACACCTTTGTCTGCGCTTATCCGAATGCCGGCCTGCCCAACGAATTCGGCCGGTATGACGAAAGCCCGGACTTCATGGCCGCCCAGATCGAGGATTTCGCGCGTGAGGGACTGGTCAATGTCGTCGGCGGCTGCTGCGGCTCGACGCCGGAGCACATCCGCGCCATCGCCGAGGCGGTGCGGAAGTATCCGCCGCGCGCCATTCCGGACATTGAGCCCAGGATGCGCCTGTCCGGGCTGGAGCCATTCACGCTCACCGACGAGATCCCCTTCGTCAATGTCGGCGAGCGAACCAATGTCACCGGCTCGGCCAAGTTCCGGAAACTGATCACGGCGGGCGACTATGTCGCCGCGCTCGACGTCGCCCGCGACCAGGTCGCCAACGGCGCGCAGATCATCGACATCAACATGGACGAGGGTCTGATCGATTCGAAGAAGGCCATGGTCGAATACCTCAACCTGATCGCCGCCGAGCCGGACATCGCCCGCGTTCCTGTCATGGTCGACAGTTCGAAATGGGAGATCATCGAAGCCGGCTTGAAATGCGTGCAGGGCAAGCCGCTGGTCAACTCCATCTCGATGAAGGAGGGCGAAGAAGCCTTCCTGCATCATGCCAGGCTGGTCCGCGCCTATGGCGCCGCCGTCGTCGTTATGGCCTTCGACGAGGAAGGCCAGGCCGACACCAAGGCGCGCAAGGTCGAGATCTGCACCCGCGCCTACAAGCTCCTGACCGAGCAGGCCGGCTTCCCGCCCGAGGACATCGTCTTCGATCCCAATGTCTTCGCCATCGCCACCGGCATCGAGGAGCACGACAATTACGGCGTCGACTTCATCGAGGCGGCCGGCGAGATCACCGCGACGCTGCCGCATGTCCACATTTCCGGCGGCGTGTCGAACCTGTCTTTCTCGTTCCGTGGCAACGAGCCGGTGCGCGAGGCCATGCATGCCGTATTCCTTTACCATGCCATCCAGCGCGGCATGGACATGGGCATCGTCAATGCCGGCCAGCTCGCCGTCTACGATACGATCGAGCCTGATCTGCGCGAGGCCTGCGAGGATGTCGTGCTCAACCGCGCGCCGAAGGCCGGCGGCACCGCCACCGAACGCATGCTGGAGATCGCCGAACGCTTCAAGGGCACGGCCGGCAAGGAAGCGCAGGAGCGCGATCTCGCCTGGCGCGAATGGACTGTCGAACAGCGGATCAGCCACGCGCTGGTCAACGGCATCACCGAATTCATCGACGCCGACACCGAGGAAGCGCGGCTTGCCGCCGAGCGGCCGCTGCATGTCAT
>NZ_RZQA01000217.1:0-7925 GCF_004022915.1 Mesorhizobium sp. M7A.F.Ca.US.006.04.2.1 | reverse complement strand
GGCGCCGGATATATCGACCGTGACCGTGCCCGGGCCATAGTTCTGAATATTCACCGCATCGTCGCTGCCGCCGACGAAGCCGCCCGCGCCCGTCACCGAGAGATTGCCTGTGCCGCTGGCGCCACCGATCAAGGTCAGGCCGGAACGCGCGCCCATCACCGTGCCGGCGACCTGCACGTCCACCGCGCCACCACCGTTCGCGACGATGCCGTCAAAGGATGTGCCGGTCACCGCACCATTGGCGATCACGCTGATCATGCCCGTGCCGGAGTTACCTGCGAGGATGCCTGCAGTGCCCGAGACATTGCCGTTGGTCGTCACATCGATTGTGCCTGTGCCTGTGCCGGTCCCTATTGCATAGACCGCCTGACCGCCCGTCGAGGTCACCGCAGCCGTTGTTATCGAGACATCGCCCCGGCCCTGAGCGAAGACGCCAAGGCCCGACGCCATTGTCGCGGTGACCGGTCCCATCGCCTTCACCGTCGTCGAGCCGTTGCCCAAGTTCTGCGCGATAATGCCGTTGCCTGCGTCGATGGCGCCGTTCGCCGTGATATCGATGTTGCCAGTTCCTGTGGAGGAAACTCGACCCAAGATACCGGTATTGCCCGCCTTCACATCGCCGTTCGCCACGATCGTGAGATTGCCTGCCGTCGAAGACGACTGGACGTCGATACCGAACATGCCAGCAGCCAGCGCCGTCACCGCGCCCGTGGTGACATCGATGGAGCCACTCGCCGCCGTGTTACGCACCACAATGCCTGAGCCGGCAGCCGCCGTGATATCGCCGGTGGCATCGACATCGATCGAGCCCAGGCCATTCTGCTTTATTGCGAAGGCATCGCCACTGCCGTTATTGGTGATCGCGCCGCTGCCTGTGTACGTGATCAGGTTGGAGGCGGCATCGATATTGAGTGCCGCGGTCCCGCCGGCTGTTGGCGTGTTGCCCGCATCGACACTGATCGTGCCGTTGTTGACGACCATGACGGCGCCATTGCCGGTATTCTCGATCGCGAGGCCAAATCCGCTGACCGTCGCCCCGGCATCGATCGCGAGGTGGGCCGTAAACGGTGAAGAAAATGAATAGCCCCGGTCGTTGGGAGGAGCAGCCGGATTGACGGCATTGACCGTGGAGGTGGTGCCGCACTGCACATCAGTTCCCAGAGTGACCGTACATGCCGCCTGCGCCTGCGGGGAAAAGAAAACAGCCGAGCCGGCGAAACCGGCCATGCCGATTGCGAAACGCAGTGCCGAGCGACTGGCCTGCGAGAGGAGTTGCGCGCGCAAGGAAACGAGTGGGTAGGCTTTGTCTGCCGAAAAACCGTAGAGTCTCATGATAGGCCCGCCCCATCGTCCAATAAATGCAATCTGCCGTCATCAGAACAGCCCAAGCAAAGCAATGCTTCGAGCAAATCAGTGCTTCAGATTCGCAATAACGGATGATGGGTGGGCGATATATATATCAAATGCCATAGACCGGCCAAAGAGTGGCGCACTGTCGCTGGCTCGCCACAGTCGCAACGCCCTGCACTCGAAGAACCTTAATGTGCTATTGCAGCTTGTTAGGGCAGAAGACGAAATGCATTCAGCAGCGCAATGAGCTGACTCTGCCTCTGCGTATCTGTCTTGCGAAAAATCTTGTCCAGATGAACGCGTGCGGTGCCGTAGGCCATGTTTTCCCTGATCGCTATTTCCTTCAAGGACAATCCGCTTGCGAGCGCGAGCGCGACGGAAGCTTCTTTCCCTGTCAGCCCAAAGGTTTTTCGCAGTTGATCGGCTAAGCTCGTCGACAGGGCCAAACGTGATTCGCGCGCCAGCACCACCGCGCAAGGTCCAGCCGACAGGCCGAACATCTCGCCGTCGGGCAACAATCCAATCGACAATACCAGTTGGTCGCCGCGCTCCGACCGCAAGATCAAATCGGCAGCCGAATTGGGAAACTCGCTCTCGTCCACCCGGCAGACTCGTGCGACCGCACGTTGCAGCATTTGGGTTTGCGTGGAATCGGAGGTGGCCAGATGGCCACCGTTCGCCGTCAGCAGAGTGATCGGCTGTACCAGAAGTCTTTGCGCGGCGTCATTCATGTCAAGGATGCGCAGGCGCGGATCGACGACAAAGCCGGCGAAGGGCAGGTGGCCGAGCAGCGATTGGAGCACAGGCCGCGCCTCGAAATGTCGGCCCAAACCCGCAGCGCGCTCCAGATGAGGTGTGATCAGGGCGAGCATCGCACGATCATCGGCGTCGAACGCCGGCTGCCCTCGGCCTCGCTGCACGTCGAAAAACCAGTAGTTCTTTTCCGACGCGCGCAGATTGCAGAACATGCCGTCATACATGTCCTGCGGCATCATCCATTCGTTCCAGACGGAGGTGCGTTCAATACGGTGCCGCCCAATCAACTGGGTGTCGCTAAAAACCCGGCCAAGCGGCGCGGCCACACGCGGCGCAAAGAGTTCGTTGGTCGCGAAATGGTCAAGGAAAATCCTGTCCCAATAGGGGTCGCGGCTCGGTGAGACGCAAAAGCTATCCTCGACATTGGCCCAGTCGATGCCCGAGAAACAGGCTCTGGAGCCATGAAACATGGCTTGCAACTGAAGGACCACGTCAAGCCAAATCGATTGATCGTAGGCGGCCTCATATATGCGACCGATCACTACCGACAGGCGCTCGTGAGAGATCGAATATCCCATAAGCCTTGCGAAATATACAACCAGAATGAAGTGTTAGCATACCTCTGATTGCGGTCGATGCAAGGGATAGAACGTCGAATGAGCAGGGGGGTTACCAGTGCTGACGCCCAAGGTCAGGAGAAAGCAGACATGATGTTTGACGCTTCGCCCTTACGTCCACGGAGGCGGAAATCGGCGTACTCAGTTCTGTATGCTCTGTATGCTCTGTATGCTGCCCTTCTCGATCGAATGGCGGAGGAAGTGGGATTCGAACCCACGGTGAGCTTGCACCCACGCCGGTTTTCAAGACCGGTGCCTTAAACCGCTCGGCCATTCCTCCATCGTGGTTTTTCAACCATTTGGGCAGCGCGGGGCCAACTCGTTTGGCCTGTGGCGCCGGATTGGCACCGAAGGCGCTCCCGGCTGGTTCACGCCTCATTCCTGTAAAGCGGCATTGAGGGCTGCGTCAACCACCACTGTGTCGGTTCCTGCCGTCCTGGCAGGCGCTGAGTTTTTCGGAATCGAGCACCGGAACTCGCTATCCCATTGGTGCATGATGAAGAAGGAGCCCGCCGACTGGCGATGTACAGGTTTGCGCGCGAACACAAGAAGCCTGACGCTGGAGGGCTTTCGTGCAGGCCCAACCGAGGGCGCGACCTACCGACCAAGCCATCCTCGGAATTGGGCGGAGGTAATCCTACGGGTCAGCCTCTTGGGACAGCTGCGGTATCCCGCAGATTTAACTTTCGCCAAGGGAACAGCTACTGGTGAGGAAGGCCGAAGCTGCAAATCGGCTCCGGCCTGTACGGTCCTCAGTCTTTGCAATTTTCGTCCGCCTTTGCCGCCGCGGCCTTATCACCGTGCTGCTGCGCCTCGATATCCTGCTGCGAGGTTGCAAGGTTTTTGTCGCCCCCGCCTTCAGCGCCCGCCAATGGCATCGTGGTGCCATCCTTGGCGGCTGGCTTGTTCGCGTTGCCCATGGCCTTCGGAGTCTCTAAAGGCGCGTGGGTTCCATCTTTCGAAATACCGGCGGTCTGTCCGGCATCGGTCCCGGTGTTCGAAGCTGACTTGTCCGGACATGCGGCGATCGCAGACCCGGCAGAAAGCGACATCGCGATCGCGACCATCAATGAAGTCATTTTCATCATGCTCGTCCTTCTGTTCGAGTGCCCTGCGGATGAAACTAGCGGCGCATTTCTTTGTTCCGGCGGTCGGTCCGCTGCCCGACAAAGCCCGGTCAACCGGCAGGCACGGCGGGCAGGAGCGAAGCCAGGCTTTCTGTGGCAGAGGGCATCACATCTCTCGCGTGGAAGCACGAAAACCGTTACTTTTCAGAGAGCTCTTACGGTGGAGACGCCACAATCTTGCCCGGTTGCGGCCACAATCGGTTAATACCGTGATAAGCAATTCCTGCGCACAAAGGATCGGGGTTTTAAGCGTCGTTGGTATTGTCGGGTGAGTGTTTTGGCTCCTCTGGTGGTTGAACGCGACGCCTTGAGTTGAGACTGAAGGGGACATCAGGAAAATGCAGGCTGTGACGCCACCGCGTCTTCGTCGCGCTGCTACCGTCGCGTTGTTCGCCATGTCGGCCGCCTTGCTGGCTGCCTGCGCGTCGCAGCCTGAGCCGAAAGCGATGGTCAACAAGAAGACCCGCTCCAAGGAATATTTCGCCGAATCCGAATATGGCGTGAAGGCAAGCCCGCGTGTGATCTCCCGGAACGGGCGCATCCAACGTGGCGGCGGCAGGGATCAGCTTGGCAAACCCTATCAGGTCCGCGGCAAGTGGTATTACCCGAAGGAAGACAAGCGTTACGCCAAGGTCGGCCTCGCCTCCTGGTATGGCGACGCCTTCCATGGCCGGCTTACCGCCAATGGCGAAGTCTATGACATGACCCATCTGACGGCGGCGCACCCGACCATGCCGCTGCCAAGCTATGCCCGCGTCACCAATCTCAAGACCGGCAGTTCGGTCATCGTTCGCGTCAACGATCGCGGCCCATATCACGAAGGCCGCATCATCGACGTATCGGAGCGCGCTGCCCAGATGCTTGACTATGCCAACACCGGCACCGCTCAGGTAAAGGTCGAATATGTCGGCCGCGCGCCGCTCGACGGCGATGACGACCAGTATCTGATGGCCTCCTATCATCCCGGCAACAGGGCGCCAGACCCGTCGGATGGACTGCCGACCGGCGTCATGGTCGCCATGAACGGCCCGTCGCCAAGCCTGCCTGCCGGCACTGCTGCCGTGCCGTTTCCGGGCCAGTTGACCGATTCCGGTTCTGTCCAGCCGATCATGTCGACGCAGTCGTCGGCGTATGGCGATCTGGCGCTTCCGGATTTCGGCCCGATCGTGCCGGAGCGTCCGCAGATCAATCTGCCGCCGCAATCGCCGTTTGCCGTGGCCTCGCTGTCCTATGCCGACGAGCGGGTCGAACGCGGCGTCTCAAATGCCTTCGCCGCGATGGGTGGCGACGGCATGTCGCCGGCCGATGTGCTCCAATCATGGAAACGGCAGCCGCCAACGGCCGGTCCGTCCACTGACTACGTCGCGGCTGGTTCGTTCGAGGATGCAGCGGAGGCCAAGCGTGTTGCCGCTCAGCTTGCCGCATACGGCAAGATCGAGATCCAGCGTTCGGAACTCGATGGCGAGGATTGGTATTCGGTCAATCTCTATCCCGATGGCCACCGCAATCTCGATGATTTGCTGCAGGCTGCCTGGTCGCATGGCGCGCCCGATGCACTGGCTGTGCGCAACTGAGCGCAAGCCTGGTGGGATTTCCGCTGCGCGGTTGATCCGCCGCGCAAAAAGCCTGATACTTTTCGCGGGCTTGCCGGCGGTGCCGGCCAACGGGTCGAACATCATGCAATTTCGCTTGCTCCCGCCTCTCGCCGGGCTTCTGGTTTTAGGCTTGCTGCTGTTTTTCCAGGCTCCGGCCGGTGCACAGCTGTTCGAAACCAAGGCCGCGCAGGCCTTCATGATCGATGCCGAGACCGGGAGGGTGCTGTTTTCCAAGGAGGCCGACAAGCCGATACCGCCGGCCTCGATGGCCAAGCTGATGACCATGGAAGTGGTTTTCAACGCCATCAAATCCGGCCGCCTGAAGCTCGACGATACGTTCGTGGTCAGCGAGAACGCCTGGCGCAAGGGTGGCGCGCCTTCGGGAACATCGACGATGTTCGCCAAGCTCAAGTCGTCGATCCGGCTCGAAGACCTGATTCAGGGCGTGACCGTGCAGGCGGCCAATGACGGCTGCATCGTCATCGCCGAAGGCATGTCGGGATCCGAAGACAATTTTGCCGCGCAGATGACCGAACGCGCCCGCCAGATCGGCCTCAAGACGTCGACTTTCGTCAATTCGACCGGCCTGCCGGCAGATGGCCAGCAGACGACCGTGCGCGAGCTGGCGCAGCTCGCCCTGCACCTGTGGCGCGATTATCCGGATTTCTATCGCTATTATGCCCAAAAGGATTTCACCTGGAACAAGATCTCACAGAGGAACCGCAATCCGCTGCTGGCGATGGACATCGGCGCCGACGGCCTGGCGGTCGGGGCGAGCGAGGCAGCCGGCTTCGGCATCGTCGGTTCGCTCAGCCACAATGGTACCCGCGTGATCGCGGCGATGAGCGGGCTGGCCTCGGACAAGGAGCGCGCCGAGGAAGCGCGAAAGCTGCTCGACTGGGGTGTCCGCTCTTTCGAGAAGACTGAAATTTTCGCCAGGGACGAGGTGGTTGGAGAAGCCCAGGTTTTCGGCGGCGCCAAATCCGGGGTGACGCTGAAGGCAAAGGGACCGATCGACATCTTCCTGCCGATCACCAACCGCGACAAGCTGACGGCCAGGATCGTCTATGACGGCCCGGTTGCAGCACCGGTGGAGGAGGGGCAGCCGGTGGGTGCGCTGCGCGTCTGGATCGGCGATACGCTGAGCCAGGAGACGCCGCTTTTCGCAGCCGAATCGATCGGCGTCGGCACGCTGCCGCAGCGCGCGCTCGATGCCGTCAAGGAACTGGCGGTCGGCTGGCGGCGCTAACGCATGTCGCTCAAAACCAGCCATGATTTTGGGGAACGGCATGCATAAGGGCAAAAAATCGACGGCATGGACGTTTGGCCCAACGCGGACTATCTAGAGCGCTACAATCCCATTCAGCCATGGACAAGAAGGCCTCTCGGTTGGCACGCGGTTTTTTCATCACCTTCGAAGGCGGCGAGGGGGCAGGCAAGTCGACGCAGATCGAGCGGCTGGCCAGGAAGATGCGCGCCAAGAAATACGACGTGCTGCTTACCCGCGAACCCGGCGGCTCGCCGGGCGCCGAAGCGGTCAGGCATGTGCTGCTGTCGGGCGCAGCCGAACCGTTCGGGCCGAAGATGGAAGCGCTGCTTTTCGCCGCCGCGCGGTCCGATCATGTCGAGCAGGTGATCCGGCCGGCGGTCGAGCGTGGCTCCATCGTGCTTTGCGACCGCTTCCTCGATTCCTCACGCGTCTATCAGGGCGTCACCGGCGGCATCGATCCGGCGTTCATGGATGCGCTGGAACAGGTCGCCATCAACGGCATGATGCCGGACATGACGCTGATCTTCGACATCGACCCAGCGGAAGGCCTGAGGCGCGCAACGCTGCGGCGCGGCGCCGAGGCAGTCGCCGACCGTTTCGAAAAGGAGACGCTGGCGATCCACCGGGCCCGCCGCGAGGCGTTTCTGGCGATCGCCAAGGCCGAGCCGGAGCGCTGCATCGTCGTCGACGCAGCCGCCGAGCCCGACGCGGTTGAGAACGTCGTCACCGCGGCAGTGTTCGCGGCGCTGGCGGCGAGAGCGCCGGCACGCGACAGGCAGGCGACGCCGGCATGATCTTCGAGCGCATCGCACCCGAGCAGCACGACACGCTCGACGGCGTGCCGGAGCCCTCCGAAACGCCCCTTCTGGTCGGGCACGGCCAGGCTGCAGGCGTGCTCACCGCCGCCTATCGCGCCGGCAAGCTGCCGCATGCGCTGATCTTTTCCGGGCCAGTCGGCATCGGCAAGGCGACGCTCGCCTTCCACCTTGCGCATCATCTGCTGAAGCACCCGGATTTCGCGCAGGCGCCGGAAAGCCTTGCCGCTCCCGATCCGGCGTCGTCGCTGTTTCGCCAGATCGCCACCGGGGCGCATCCTTCCGTGCTGCATCTGACCCGGCCGCTGAACGACAAGACCAAGAGTTTCAAGACGGTCGTCACCGTCGATGAGATCCGCAAGGTCAGCCGCTTCCTGTCGCTAACCTCGCATGAC
>NZ_RZQA01000216.1:0-7928 GCF_004022915.1 Mesorhizobium sp. M7A.F.Ca.US.006.04.2.1 | reverse complement strand
CTCCCGATACGATCATGAAAGCCTCGCTCTGGAAGGTATAGGCTCGCTGGTCCCATTGCTACGGCGGCACCGGATCACCCATCTGGTGCTTGCAGGCGAGATCAAGCGCCGGCCGCGATTGCTTGCGCTGCGCCCCAGTCTCAGCCTGCTCGCGGTAATTCCGCTGGTCGTCTTGGCGCTCGCGCGTGGCGACGATGGCCTGCTGAAGGTCTTGGCGAGGGGCCTCGAAGCCCGTGGAATAAAAGTTGTCGGCGCCCATGAAGTCGTGCCGAGCCTTGTCGCCGCCGAAGGCGTCCTGACCAACGCCGCGCCACAAAAGTCGGACTGGCGTGACATCGAGGCAGGCCTTGCCGCAGCAAAAGCCATCGGGGCGCTGGACATCGGCCAGGCCGCGATCGCCATCGGTGGCCGGACCATTGCGCTGGAAGGCATCGAAGGAACAGCCGGATTGCTTGAGCGGGCAAAGCTTTTACGCGGCCACGGCCGTATTGCGGGCAAGACCCGCGGCGTCCTGGTCAAGTGCGCCAAGCCTGGCCAGGAACTGCGAGCGGATCTTCCGTCCATCGGCCTGCAGACGGTCGAAGCAGCGCATGCAGCCGAGCTTGCCGGGATTGCCGTCGAGGCGGGACGTTCGCTGGTTCTCGAAGGTCCTGAAACCATCGCGCGCGCCAACGCACTCGGCCTGTTCGTCATTGGCCTGCCTGCCACGACGGAGCCGCACAGTGGCTGACAGGGCATTGAAGATCGCGATTGTTGCCGGCGAGGAGTCCGGCGACCTGCTCGGCGCCGACATAGTACGCTCGCTCAGGCAGGCGGCCGGGCGCGAGGTGCAACTCGTCGGCCTCGGCGGCCGTCATTTGCAGACGCTGGGACTGGTCTCGCCATTCGATGCCGGCGAGATCGCCCTCATGGGGTTCAGTGCCGTCCTGCGCGACCTTCCGCGCCTGATGCGGCGGATCAGCCAACTGGCCAAGACCGTTGCCGACGAAAAGCCGGATTGCCTCGTCACCATCGACAGTCCGGACTTTTCGTTGCGCGTCGCCAAAAAGGTGCGTGCGGCCAACCCGTCGATTCCGATCATCCACTATGTCTGTCCCAGCGTATGGGCGTGGCGGCCGGGCAGGGCGGTCGCGATGAAGCCCTATGTCGACCACATCCTCTGCATCCTGCCTTTCGAGGTTAAGGAGTTGGAGCGGCTCGGCGGGCCACCGGGCACCTATGTCGGGCATCGCCTGACGCACGATGCGGGCTTGCTCGCTGCAGCCAAGGCGCAGGAGTTGCCGCGCGACCTTTCTCCTGATCGGGTCAAAACCTTGCTCGTCCTGCCCGGTTCGCGGCGTAGCGAGGTACGGCGGCTGCTCGACCCGTTCGGCGAGACGGTGTCGATCCTGCGCGCGCGCGGCCACCGCTTGCGGCTGCTGCTGCCGACCGTCCCGCATGTCGCCGACCTCGTCAAATCTTCCGTCAACCGCTGGGATGAAAAGCCTGAGATCATCGTCGATCCCCAGCGCAAATGGCAGGCTTTCGGCAGGGCCGATGCGGCGCTGATCGCGTCCGGGACGGTATCGCTGGAACTGGCGCTGGCCGGCGTGCCGATGATTTCCTGCTACAGGCTCGACCCGGTCGCGCGCATCTTGGCGCCGTACCTCGTTTCCGTCTGGTCGGCGCTGCTGCCCAATCTGATATCGGATCGAGCGCTTATTCCCGAATTCTACGACGGCTATATCAAGCCGAACAACCTTGCCCGGCAATTGGAAGCACTGTTCGCCGACAGCGGCATGCGTGCCTGGCAGAAGGATGGATTTGCAGAGATCAGGCGGCGCATGGCTACCGGTAGACCGTCCGGCGAGATCGCCGCGCAGGTGGTGATGCGGTATGTCAAGAGAGTGAGTAGTCAGTAATCAGTAGAAATGGTCGACTTCACTACTCACTACTCACTACTCACTACTCACTATTTCCTAATTCACCGCTTGGCGATCGGCACGTAATCCCGCTCCGGTGCACCGGTATAGAGCTGGCGCGGGCGGCCGATCTTCTGGCGCGGATCCTCGATCATCTCTTTCCACTGGGCGATCCAGCCGACGGTGCGGGCGACCGCGAACAGCACGGTGAACATGGTGGTGGGGAAGCCCAGCGCCTTCAGCGTAATGCCGGAATAGAAGTCGACATTCGGGTAGAGCTTCTTCTCGATGAAATAGGAATCGGTCAGCGCGATCTTTTCCAGCTCCATGGCGATGTCGAGCAGCGGATCGTCCTTGATGCCGAGCTCGCCCAGAACCTCATGTGCCGTCTTCTGCATGATCTTGGCGCGCGGATCGTAGTTCTTGTAGACGCGGTGGCCGAAGCCCATCAAGCGGAACGGGTCGTCCTTGTCTTTGGCGCGGGCGATGAATTCGGGGATGTGATCGACATGGCCGATCTCGCCAAGCATGTTGAGCGCCGCTTCATTGGCGCCGCCATGCGCGGGTCCCCACAGGCAGGCTATGCCGGCGGCGATGCACGCAAACGGGTTGGCGCCCGACGAGCCGGCGAGGCGAACGGTCGAGGTCGAGGCATTTTGCTCGTGGTCGGCGTGCAGGATGAAGATGCGTTCCATGGCGCGCGCCAGCACCGGATTGATCTTGTATTCCTCGCAAGGCACGGCAAAGCACATATGCAGGAAGTTGGCGGCAAAGTTCAGCTCGTTCTTCGGGTAAATGAAGGGCTGGCCGATGTGGTATTTGTAGGCCATCGCCGCGATCGTCGGCATCTTGGCGATCAGCCGCATGGAGGCAACCATGCGCTGGTAGGGGTCGGAAATGTCGGTGGAGTCGTGATAGAAGGCCGACAGCGCGCCGACCACGCCGCACATCACCGCCATCGGATGCGCGTCGCGGCGGAAGCCGGTGAAAAAGCGCGACATCTGCTCATGCACCATGGTGTGGCGCGTCACGCGGTAATCGAAATCGTCCTTCTGCGCCTTGGTCGGCAATTCACCGTAGAGCAGGAGATAGCAGACCTCGAGGAAGTCGCCATGTTCGGCCAACTGGTCGATCGGATAGCCGCGGTGCAACAGGATGCCGGCGTCGCCGTCGATGAAGGTGATTTCGGACTCGCAGCTTGCCGTCGAGGTGAAGCCGGGATCGTAGGTGAAAGCGCCGGTGGTTGAGTAGAGCGAGGCGATGTCGATCACATCAGGCCCGACCGAACCGCTTCGCACCTTGAATTCATGGGTCTTGCCGGCGAATTCAAGCGTTGCGGTGGCCTCTTGGGTCTTGCCCAAATCCAGTTTTTTCGCAGCTTCGGTCATTGCAAACTCCTTCTTGTTTCCTCATGCCGGCAAAGGCAAATTTCGCAGAGCGACACGTCGAAAATCACCGCAATGCGCGTATTCGCCACCGCATTTCAGGAGGTGCGTGCCAGATTGGGCCAAGGCCTAATGTTGCACTGCGAAACCCGCCTTTCAATGCCAATCTTCTTGGGCCAGTTTGCTCCTAATCGATTTGATCTGAGATGCGCGCCAGGCTTTCCTCGCGGCCGAGCACGGCGAGCACATCGAACACGCCCGGCGAGGTGCTTTTGCCGGTCAAAGCGGCGCGCAAAGGCTGGGCCACCGCGCCGAGCTTGTGGCTGCCGGCCGCTGCCACCTCGCGGATCGCCGCCTCCGCCGAGGCGGCTGTCCAGTCACCCGCAAGCCCGTTCAAAGCTTCGTGAGCACTGCGCAGGATCTTGCGGGCGTCATCGGTGAGCAGAAGGGCCGCCTTGTCGTCGATCGGCAGCGGTCGGGTGGCAAACAGGAAAGCCGCGCCGTCGACGAGCTCCACCAGCGTCTTGGCGCGCTCCTTCAGGCCCGGAAGCGCTGCCAGCAACTGCGCCTTGGTGCTGTCGTTCAGGCGTGCGGCGATCGCCGGGCCACCTTCGAGGTAGGGCAGGGTGGCGATGAAGATGTCGAACAGTTCGGCATCGCTCATGCGGCGCATATGCGCGCCGTTGATTGCCTCCAGCTTGGCGAAGTCGAAGCGCGCCGCGCCCTTGTTGACATCGCCTATGTCGAACCAGGAGATCATGTCCTTGATCGACATGATCTCGTCGTCGCCATGGCTCCAGCCGAGACGCGCCAGGTAGTTGAGCAGCGCCTCCGGCAGGTAGCCCATGGCGCGATAGGCCTCGACGCCAAGCGCGCCGTGCCGCTTCGATAGCTTGGCGCCATCGGCGCCGTGGATCAGCGGGATATGCGACATGGACGGCACGTCCCAGCCCATGGCGTTGTAGATGACGGTCTGGCGGGCGGCATTGGTCAGATGATCATCGCCGCGAATGATGTGGGTGACGGCCATGTCATGATCATCGACGACGACGGCATGCATGTAAGTGGGATTGCCGTCGGAACGCAGGATGATGAAGTCATCGAGATCCTTGTTGGGAAAGCGCACGTCGCCCTGGACCCGGTCATGGACGACGGTCTCGCCTTCGGTCGGCGCCTTGATGCGGATGGCGCCCTTGGCGCCTGCGGGTGCCTCTGAGGGGTCGCGGTCGCGCCAGCGGCCATCGTAGCGGGGTGGCAGCCCCTTGGCTCTGGCGGCCTCGCGCATGGCCTCCAGTTCGGCTGGCGTGGCGTAGCAATAATAGGCCTTGCCCATGCGCACGAGCTCCTCGGCCACCTCGCGGTGGCGGGGCGCACGCTCGAACTGCGACACCGGCTCGCCGTCCCAGCTCAGGCCAAGCCAGGAAAGCCCGTCGAGGATGGCAGCCGTCGCGGCTTCATTGGAGCGTTCGCGATCGGTGTCCTCGATGCGCAGCAGCATCGTGCCGCCGGTATGCTTTGCATACAGCCAGTTGAACAGCGCCGTGCGCGCGCCGCCTATGTGCAAATAGCCGGTGGGCGAGGGGGCAAAACGGGTGACGACCTTGTCGGACATGGAACTCTCGGAAACCATCTGAAGCGGGGTGCGGTCGCGCGGACTTTCGCGCTTTGCGCGTTCATGTAGCATAGGGTGTCGAGGGCGCAAGGGGCAGACCCGATGGCTGGACGAGGCTGGGGCTCGGATCAGGGCGAGGACGCTGCCATTGGCGTCAGCGAACGGTCCCTGTTTGCGCCTCTGCCAGCCTCATTGCCGCCGCCGTCGCCCCTCGTGCCGGATTCCGGCAAGCTGCCCTTGCAAACGGGTATCGCCGCCTCTGTTCCTGTTGCCGGAACCGGCAGGATCGTGCGCGTGCGCCGGCAGATCGGCCTGATATCACTGCCACGCCTGCGCCACAGCGTGAACATGGCGGCGAGCCTGGAACTCGACCGGGGCGTGGCCTTCCTGCTGGTGCCGGTCTGCCTTGCGATCGGAGCGATCGGCTATTTTTCGCTGACGGCTGAACCCGACTTTGCGAGACCTGTCGCGGTTGTCATCCTGACGGGGATCTGTGCGCTGGTCTCGCGCTCATGGCCAAAGACCCATCTGTGTTTCATGGCGGCACTTTTGTGCGCCCTAGGACTGCTTGCTGCCAAGGTCGAGACGTGGCGTGCGGGCACACAAATGTTGGGCTCGGAAATCTCGACGCAGGTGACCGGCCGCGTCGTCTCGCTCGACCGGATGGAAACTGGCCGTATCCGGCTGACCATCGACGTAACATCGACCGCAAGACCGAAACTGCGCTATGCGCCGGAACGGGTACGGCTTTCGGCACGCAAGATCCCGGCTGACGTGACCGCAGGCTCGCTCATCACTGGATATGCCAAGCTTTTGCCGCCGACCGGGCCGGTGCGACCGGACAGCTATGATTTCTCCTTCGACAGCTATTTTGCCGGCATTGGTGGCAGCGGATTCTTTCTCGGCAATCCAAAGCTTGTCGTCAGCGATGATGGCGACATGCCGCTGTCGGCCCGAATTTCCTCCAGCGTGGAAAATGCCCGTGAAGGCATCGCCGACCATATCAGGGCGAGCGTCGGCGGCGCCGAAGGCGAGATCGCCGCGGCGCTGATCGTCGGCGTGCGCGCCGGCATTCCCGACGACATCAATGAGGCGATGCGACGTACCGGCATCTACCACATCATCTCCATTTCGGGGCTGCATATGGCTCTGGTCGCCGGCACCATCATGGGGTTGCTGCGCGGCGCCTTCGCCTTGTTTCCCGATCTTTCCGCGCGTCGCCCGGTCAAGAAGTATGCCGCTGCCGCCGCACTGTTCTCGATCGCAGCCTACCTCGTCATCTCAGGTATCGTCGTCGCCGCCGAGCGCAGCTTCATCATGCTGGCAGTGATGCTGATTGCAGTTCTGTTCGATCGAGCAGCACTCACCATGCGCAATCTGGCGATCTCGGCGATCGCCGTCATCGTGGTGTCGCCGCATGAGGTGGTCGGCCCGAGTTTTCAGATGTCGTTCGCCGCGACCGCGGCTCTGGTCGGCGCTTATGCCGGCTGGGCGGATCACCGCGCGGGAAAAGCAAGACCGCCGCCGCCGAAGCGATCCTTGCCCGGGTTCCTGACACGAAAATTCCTGCTGGCGGCAATTGGTCTGGCCATGACCTCGATCATCGCCGGCAGCGCCACGACGCTGTTTGCCATCTGGCATTTTCAGCGTGTGTCGCCGCTCAGCCTGTTCGCCAATCTCGCGGTTATGCCGATCGTCACCGTCGTCATGTTCCTGGCCGTCGCCAGCGCGCTGCTGATGCCTTTCGGATTGGATTGGCCAGCTCTCTACCTGATGGGCAAGGGCCTGACGATGATGATCGCCATATCGGGCTGGATCTCCGAGCGTTCGCCTGTCGATGGGGTCGGGCTGATTTCGCAACAGTCGGTCCTGCTGGTGGCCATTGCCCTGGTCATCGCGACGATGGCGACGACATGGCTGCGGCTCGCGGCTCTGCCATTCGCGTTGGCAGGCTTGCTGACCGTCTCGGATACGCGCACGCCCGATGTGCTGATCTCGGAAGACGCCCGGCTGGTGGCGTTGCCGATCGGTGGCGGTGAGCTTGCCGTTAGCCGGCAACGGCCGAATGGATTCACCGTCGACAACTGGAAACGCGCGCTGACATCGGAAACCATCGTCGTTCCGGAAGTGTTCGACAACAGCGATGGGCAATTCGACGTCGCGGATGCCGTTGAGCTACCGCCGGGATCGCCGTTCTATTGCTCCTCAGGCGTTTGCGTGGCCAGGCACATGTCCGGTGCGATCATTGCCTATGTCGAGGACCGCAAGGACACCTGGAAAGCCTGCGGCTTCGCCGAGCTGATCGTCGTCAACGACGCCACCGCCTATGACGCCTGTCACAACCCGCTGGTTCTGGTCATCACCAAGCGGCAACTGGCTCGCAAAGGCAGTGCCGCGGTCTTCTTCGATCGCCAATCGGCGACCACGCCGGCGACGATCAGCTTCGCGGTGGACAGCCCATATCGGCCCTGGCACACGCAACGCAAATACTCTCGCGAGGCGAGGGGGCTGGCACCCTTCAAGAAACCCGAGAAGCCAGTGGTCAACCCACAGCCGTCTCAGTAGCGACGGATCAGGCCGACGAGCTTGCCTTGCACCTTGACCCTGTCCGGCCCGAAAATCCGTGTCTCATAGGCTGGATTGGCGGCTTCGAGGGCAATCGAGGCGCCCTTGCGGCGGAACCGCTTCAGCGTCGCTTCCTCTTCATCGACCAGCGCCACGATGATCTCGCCGGGGCTGGCCGTGTCGGCGTTACGGATGATAACGGTGTCGCCGTCGAAGATGCCGGCCTCGATCATCGAATCGCCCTTGACCTCCAGTGCATAGTGCGCGCCGCCCATGATCATGTCCGGCGGCACCGAAATCGAATGCGTCTGATGTTGGATGGCATCGATCGGCACGCCGGCGGCGATGCGACCCATGACCGGGATCGAAACGGCAGAGACCGCATCGTCGTCATTGCCGGGCGAAGGCATCCGCGAAGGCGCCGGCTTGATCTGCCGGCCAAGAGCACCACCCTGACCAAGACCT
>NZ_RZQA01000215.1:0-7993 GCF_004022915.1 Mesorhizobium sp. M7A.F.Ca.US.006.04.2.1 | reverse complement strand
ATAGAAGATGGCCGCGATAGCCGAGACGAGGCCTGACGCAAAGCCCATGATTGCCGATCCGGCGATCGAGCCCATGCCGCCGGCGACGACCACGGCGAAGACGAAATTGATCATTTCCTCTCCCATAAACGGCGACACGTTGCGCATCGGTGCGGAAAGCGCCCCCGCGAGCCCAGCCAGAGCGGAGGCGAAAAAGAACGTGCCGGACACGAGAAGGGGCACATTGCCGCCGAAGCATTTAAGCAGATCGGGCCGCTCCGATGCCGCCCGGATCAGCGCTCCCAGGCGCGTGCGCTCAAGCGCCAAATATGTGCCCAGACATAGAAATACCGATACCACAACGACGAAGAGGCGATATTTCGGGTATGAGGCGAAGCCGAGGCTGACGGCACCCTTGAGAAGGTCAGGCACCAGGTATGGCGCCGACGTAACGCCGTAAAAAATTCGAACAACGTCTTCGATGATCAGCGAGAGGCCGAAGGTCAAAATCAGGATGTAGGCGAGATCCAAGCCATAAAGTCGGCGGATGAGCAGCCGCTCAATAATCACACCAAGCAGTCCGACCAGAACGGCGGAAATGAGAAAGCCCAGCCAAAGCGAAACACCGAGATGCGATCCCAGAATCACCGCGATGATTGCGCCCAGCATGAACATCGCGCCATGCATGAAATTAACCACGCGCATCATGCCGAAGATGATGCTCATGCCGAGACTCATCAACGCCAGGACACCTCCCGTGACAAGTCCGTTGAAGAGCAAAATTGCATAGTAAGACATTGGCCGGCCTCGGTTGCGTTGCGGATGAACCCCTCTCCCCGTCGGCGATCAGCCGGCGGCGGGAGGCATGCTTCTTCCGCTACCAATCGTGCTTGCAGGTGCTTTCTGCTTCCGGGTAGTACGCCTCATCCCCTGGAACCGACCCGACGATGTTGAAAAAGTCGCTGTCGTTCTTGACCTCCGATGCGGGTTTGACCTGGCCAATAAAGGTACGCTTCACCACAAGATGGTCGCGCTTGCGCATGAGCGCGTCCTTGGTGAACATGTCGCTGAAACGCCGACCTTCTAGGGCTTCCGTTACCTTGTCGGGATCGTCCGTCCCGATTTCTTGGACGGCCTTCAGTACTTGATAGACGGCAGAATAGTTGCCCGCGTGTATGTCACCAGGGTAGAAGCTGAGCTTCTCGCGGAAACGCTTTGTGAATTTCCGGGTTTCGTCGTCGAGATCCCAATACCAGATCAGCGCGGCGTTTACGCCGGCCCACGTGTCCGGCCCGAGAGCCTTCACATCAGAAAGATTCAACTGTCCGGGAACAATCTTTATTCCGGCATCCATCAAGCCGAATTCACGGGCCTGCTTAACCGCGTTGCGCAGATCCTGTCCGGATTCAAGGATTCCGATTGCCTCGGCGCCAGCCGCCTGCGCTTTGAGAAGATAGCTTGAGAAATCGTCGTTCGGGAACGGCACCATATCCACCCCAACGACCTCACCACCGTTTTGATTAACGGCACTCGAGAAAGAAGCCAGCAACGACTTTCCGAAGGCAAAGTCGGCTGTGATAAAATACCATTTTTTGGTGCCGTCCTGGGTCATTTTCTTGACCGGCGCGGACATGGCTGAGGTATCGTATCCATAGTGCCAAGTGTATTTGCCGCAAGCTTCATTCGTAAGCGCCATGGTTCCCGGGCTAACAAAGGTCGTCAGAATGTGCCTTTCGTTAGCGAGCTTGGCTATGGCAATGGCTGCGGCGGAACTCGACACGTCGGTAATGAGGTTCACGCCCTGAGAGTCTATGATCTCGCGCGCCTTATTGACCGAGAGTGCAGGATCCAGCTTGTTGTCGACGACGATGACATTGATCGGTACCCCGTTGACCTTTCCACCGAAGTCATCAACGGCCATCTTGGCGAATTCAACGTCACCGGGACCTGATGTTTCTGAATAAACCGAAGAAAGATCGGTCAACATCAGGATATTGAACTGTTTGGCTTTCATCTGAGCATACGCCGGGACGGTACCGGCAAAAGCGATAGCCGCCAGCAGGCCAGCGGCTGCCAATGATTTAATCCGCATTTCAACTCCTCCTCCTCGAAAACAGGCATCCCTAGCCGTGAGCCACTTCAGTGACCGCATCTTATTGTCATTCGGTTTTTAGCGGCAACGAAAGCAATGGGAGAAGTCTCATATGGGCAGGACGTCATCGCGTTTGGAGATGCACCACATCGCGCCAATCGCATCGCCATGGAAACTCCAGAACATCCGCGGGCCAACCTCAAATGATTTTCGCGTGCGCCAAGGTTTTACCGCGTTTCACTGATCGCGGCGCCCCTCTGGTGACCGAGCGACACTAGTAGGCGGAACATTCCTGGATATTCGCCACGCTTCATCCTATGGGCGCTGCCGAGCACCAACGCCCTCAATTCAGTATCTTCTTCCTCACCTCGAAAGGGCCCAGCACCGAACCTGTCCCGAGCGGCAGGTGAGAGGACGGTCTTAGTGTCCGCTTTGAAATCTCGGCGCTTGAGTTTGCTCAGCAGTGGCGCGACGGCAAACGGACGCGGGCACCCCGAACGTCCGCGATGGAACGACCAATATCGTTGACAAAAGAGGGTGCGGAACATGGCCGTCGGCGGCAAGTTTGTTGCCGGCGGCTTTCATTCGCATGATTTATCACTTGGCGGGCACGCATTGCCGGATTGCGCCGTAACACTAAGTCGAAGTTGCCGCGAAGCTGATCAGTCGGCGCGGGACCTTCGGCCGCTGATCACAGTCTCTGTTGCGTTCCATCCACTCGTTGAGAAGCAGGGTTGGAGGAGCCAGCATAGCAACCATTTCTACCACCCAGCCAAAACGCCAAGCCTATCCAGAGCAGGCGCGAGCCCTTTTAGCGACACGGACAGCACCACGTCCTTCTGGTCGGTGCTTCTGACCTAGATCTTCAGCACGGTACCCGCCCGCAGTGCGGTAACCGTTGCTTCATCGAGAGTGAGCGGCACGATGCAGCCGGCCGCCTCGACAACGAGTACGGAAATGGGCTGCGGCATAAAACTATTGGACCATCGAGCTATTCATCAACCACAACGTGCTGAACGAAGATACGATTCAGGCGTCCAAACCATTTCATTTGCGTTTGAAGTTTTTTCCGAACCCGCTATTTTGCAGTAAGGGGTTATGAGACGGAAAATCGTGGACGTTCTGAAACGCAACAATGTCCGGCTCCACGGCACGGGGCCGAAAAGTATGGTGTTCGCGCACGGCTTTGGCTGTGATCAGAACATGTGGCGTTTCGTCGAGCCAGCATTCCGCCGCCAGTTTCGGACCGTGCTCTTCGACCATGTCGGCGCTGGAAGGTCCGATCTTGCCGCTTATGACAGCGCCAAGTACGCGGCCCTGGACGGTTACGCGGATGACCTTATCGAAATCGGGAATGCCGTAGAGCTTTCGGGAGCAGTGTTTGTCGGGCATTCTGTCAGCGCGATGATCGGAGTTCTCGCATCTGTAAAGGTGCCCGAAATGTTCGACAGTCTGGTTCTGGTCGGTCCGTCTCCTCGATATATTGACGATGCCGGCTATGTCGGGGGCTTTTCAGAGGCGGATGTCGAGGGTCTGCTTTCATCGCTTGCTGACAACCACATGGGCTGGTCGGCTGCGATGGCGCCAGCGATCATGGGCAACGCGGATCGCCCGGACCTTGCCGACGAGTTGACCAACAGTTTTTGTCGGACTGATCCCGACATAGCCCGCGAATTCGCACGGGCCACATTCACCTCTGACAACAGGTCCGACCTGCCGAAAGTCACAGCGCGGACGCTAGTCCTCCAGTGCTCGGACGACATCATTGCAGGCGATCATGTCGGTGAATACGTGCGTGCTCACATAGCTGGAAGCAAACTGATTCACCTGGACGCCGTCGGTCACTGCCCCAACCTCAGCGCCCCGCAGGAAGTTGTGGCGGCGATACGGGCTTTCGTCTGAGTTCGCGATGGGGGCGGACGACAAATATCTCGATCTTTTCGAGAACGCGCCGTGTGGCTACCTCGTCATAGGCGCAGATGGCCGCATCCAGGACGCGAACGGCACTTTCCAAAGATGGACTGGGTTCTCGAAGGAGGCAGTCTGCGGCAAACGCTTCCGTGAAATTCTCAATGTCGCAGGCAGGATGTTCTACGAGACACATTTCGCTCCATTGTTGAGGATGCAAGGATTTTTCGAAGAGGTCGCGTTGGATATCGTGAAGGCGGATGGCGACATCCTGCCGGTTCTAGCCAACTCATTGGAACAGCGCACGCCCGCCGGAGACGTGATCGAAACACGGGTGACATTGTTTCGCGCAACACAGCGGCGGCGCTATGAGCGCGAGTTGGGCGAGGCTAAACGTCAGCTGGAACAAGGATTGCATTCTGCGCAACAAACAGCGGAGTTGCGCGAGCAGTTCATCGCGGTGCTTGGCCACGATCTGCGAAATCCACTAGCGTCGATATCCGCTGGGGTACATATGCTCGCCCGTAACACCGATCCGAGTGACGAAAAAGTTGCCAAAGTCCTGCGCCTGATGCTGGCGAGCATAGCGCGCATGAGCGGCTTGATCGACAACGTCCTGGATTTCGCAAGGGGCAGGTTGGGAGGCGGCTTGGGATTGACGAGGGATCGAGGCAAGCCGATCCAGCCTACATTGCAGCAAGTGCTTGACGAGATTAGATCAAGTTACCCGGAGCGTCAGATCGACGTATTGTGGAATCTCGATGGTGACATGATCGAAGTTGACCATGTGAGGCTTGCGCAGCTGTTTTCCAACCTGATGGGAAACGCGATTGCCCATGGAGACCCTGAAACTCTGATCCAGGTGACCGGTAAGTTCAGTGAAGGCTTTTTCGATCTCTCGGTCGCGAATGGCGGCAAGCCTATTCCGCAAGCGGCATTGAAGCGCCTCTTTCAACCATTCTATCGAGGAGATGCAAAAGGTCGCCAACAAGGCTTGGGATTGGGGCTCTACATCGCGTCAGAAATAGCCCGTGCCCATGGTGGAACCTTGGACGTGGTGTCGGATATGGAGCAAACGCGATTTAGTTTCCGTATGCCCATAAGTTGATGACGCAAGCCAATTTGACTGCGAGCAGCTCCGCTTGGCGCCGAGACGCCAGCCATGCGTGACGACCTGCTCCCACGCATGTGCAGTGAATGCCAAAGCCGCAATGTCGATCTGATCTACACGCCCGACCCGTCGAAGCATTCCGGCATGGGGCAAGCTAACGCCTGTGCGAAGGCGAAGGACGGGCGCTAGGGCCAATCCGGCCTTGTCAGTACCGGCAAACCCGAACGCGTTCCAGCACCCGGTGGTGATGGTGCCAGTGCCTAACCCACTTCACGCGGCAATGGTGACGATGCCGGTAATAGTAGCGATGCGGGTAGCGGGCCACGTAGGCAGGATAGCGGGGGCCGTAATAGCGGCCGCCATAGTCGTAAAACGGACCTCCGCCGTAGAAGGGGCCACCGCGGTAAAACGGGCCGCCGCCGAACGGACCGAAGCCCCCGAACGGACCAAAAAAGCTGATGCCAGAACCGAAGTGTGCATCCGCAGGCACAACCGTGGCTGCGGCGCAGGCGATGGCAATCACCGAAGCAAGGAACACTTTTCTCATAGCAACCTCCCTGAGGTCCCTTCACCCGAGAAACTCCCGCAGGAGCCGTACGTTCCCGATTGCTAAAATTCTCTGCGCGCCGTCACCCAACCAGACGTTTTTGCCGATTCCGCCGTATAAGGCCGCATCATACCTTCGACTTCCGCCATCCTGCCCACCATGCTTCCATTGAGAGCAGAACCAGCGCTCGCCTTTGGCCAGTTGACGACCGTTTCGGTGTAATGTCGCTGCCCTGGCATGTGGTAGATGCGCTCGCCTGTCACGCTAATGTTGCCCCTTGATGGCGCAGCCGCCCGGCGCGCTAATGCCGCCGCCCTGACGATGCACTGTGGGGAGAGGATGCTGTACGGACTGCGGTATAAGGTAGCTTGCCCCGGCAACGCCGCAAAGCACGACAGGGATTAGCGCCCGCTGCTCTAACAGCGAACGCCTACGTCGCCTTATAGGCTTGGAAGCCTTCTGCCCCTGTATGCCCACGCCCGGTGGGAGAATGCGACTCCTAAGGCTTGGAGTCCAGATGGGGCGGGCTCACCGGTCCTGTGGTGTTCCGCCGGATGAACGGGACTTCCTTCCCGGTCACTTCCCGCACGGCTTTAGACAGCGCCTCATGCAGGACGCGCGTCAGCCGGTAGTGCTTGCAATATATAACGGCTTGACGATGCTCAAGTGCAGCGCTTCCGCTGCTGTCACAAAGCGTTCAATTTCAGTCTGCGAATTTCTGCGAACCTTTTGACCTGGCCATTTTCCATCCGAATCTCTCGGTGTGCCATACGATCTTGGCCGTCGATCTTCGTCGGCTTGTGGATTATCAGGCTTCGGCAGGTGTTCGGGGTGGGCCTCGAGAAGCGTGATCTTGATCTGCGGTCTGCAGCGGTTCCAGTCGAACTTCTACCTCATAGGATCGACACCGCCGCCGTAAGCGGACATTGCCGCAGCTGCACTCGGCCTTCACAAGCATGTGTGCGGGATCGTGCGCCATCAGAACAAAAAAGGAACATATTCCTTGCGCGTCAAGACGCTTGTGGAATCTTTTCCCCCATGAGCGATGGACCATCCCGGCTTGCCGAAGGCATGACAGCGGCCCCGCGCGATCGACGAAGCGTCGACAATCATACGTGCGAGCACCCCGGCTGCGGCAAAGATGGAGGCTTCGGCTTCGCCAGGATGCGTCAGCCTTCGCACTGATTTTGCATGGAGCACCGTGGCGAAGGAGAGCTAGCACACTAAAAAGGCTCGCGGTCCCATTGGCGAGTCCGCGAGCCTCCCCGTGCCCCAACCCCACAGCAGCAAAGCGATTTCAGTCCCAGCCAATATGACCCATCGCGGGACGGCATAGCGCCAAGAATCACCTATCGCGTGAGCGGCGGACCTGTTTCCGAATAGGCGGGCCTCGCCGGCAACTTTGCCTTACTTAACGTAAGAACAGCCAGGGTCTTTAGGTGAACAGCGGGCGCGCCCATGCGAGGGATTACTCAACATTGTTTGCCCTGCTGACTTTACGCATGAGCTGCTTATCCACCCAGTCCTGAATTGGTCGGTCGGAGTTGCGACTACGCCAAGCAACCGGCGCAGTCGGATTTGAACCTACATGGAGTGCCAAATCTGTGAGCGACGGGAATGTCTTCTTGACCCCGTCGATTGTGACGGTAACCGGAATTAAAACCCCGCTCGGCATTGCCTTACCCCTCGCGCTGTTAACCAAATCCCGCCTCCGAGGTAAGCCGAGATGGCCCTCCTAGAAGTGGCGGCTGCCCCACCGGAATCAGCCCGCTGGGGCTGTTGATCAGCCCATTTAGCGACTGGCAAAAGGGGCTGTTCGGTGGTGACCCTGGATCACATTTGCAACTTGACGCCTTACTTTGGCTGGCACATCGGCCGAACAGATGAGGGCGTACGATCGATAGGAGTCGATCCGCCATATCAAGGCGTGAGAAGGCGATAGGTTCTGTCGGGAAATAGGTCTCACCAGCGCGTTTCCCCCGGCCGCCATCATACGCCGGCGATGCACCTTGCGCGTGCTGACGCCCGCCTGTGGCCAGCAGGAAGCGCGCATTCGCCCTTGCCCGGAAGAGATCGACCTCGGCCTGCTTCTGCGCTTCCCGCGCCAGCCCGTAGACCTCGGGCAGCGGTTGCCGGTCGGCCGGCTTCGCCTTCATGGTCCACTTCTCGCTGCGGAAGCCCCAATGAGCGATGCCGTCGAGTTCGCTGCCGTCGAACCAAGCGCTCGAGTTCAGTTTCGGGAAATGCAACACCCGAGCCATCCACCAGATTTTCTCGATGTCGTGTTCGCCGGCACCCTTCGCCCATGGCGTCCAGCCCTTGCCTGGTCGCTCCGTCAGATCGCGCCGCGCATGGT
>NZ_RZQA01000214.1:0-8009 GCF_004022915.1 Mesorhizobium sp. M7A.F.Ca.US.006.04.2.1 | reverse complement strand
CGGTGAGACCGGAGACGATGCGCAGCGCCACCGCGATCTGCTGCGTTGCCGGAAGATCAGGATGGCAGCAGATGAACAGCAGCCGCAATATGTCGTCGCGGTAGTGCGCCCCGTCCAGCCGCTCGGCGATATCGCTCTCGGCGTCTTCCAGATCGGAAACCTGGTCTTCCTCCGGCATCGGCGCCTGCTTGGCGCGCTTGCGCACCGCATCGATGCCGCTGTTGCGGCCGACGAAGATCAGCCAGGCCGCCGGGTCGCGCGGCGGCCCGTTCTGCGGCCAGTTCTTCAACGCCCTGAGGCACGCGTCCTGGAAAGCTTCCTCCGCCGTATCGAGATCGCGGAAATAACGCAGCAGCGCGCCCATCGCCTGCGGGCGGGCGGCGCTGATCGCGGAGCTGATCCAGGCCATTTCGGTCATGCGGAAACCGTTGTTGGGTTGAAGACCGAAACCGGCCGGATTTCATAGGAGCCGCCGCTCGGGTTGACCTCGGAAAGCTCGCGGGCGAACTCCACCGCCTCGTCGAGATCGGCGCATTCGAGCGTGTAGAAGCCGAGAAACTGTTCCTTGGTCTCGGCGAACGGCCCGTCGATGACGACCGATTCGCCTTTGACCTTCCTCAACGTCGTCGCGGCCGTGGTCGGCAGAAGCCGTGCCACCGGGCCGAGCCGACCAGCCTTGGCGTACTTGTCCTGAACGTCGAGGAGATTGGCCATGACCTCGTCGTCCTGTGCCTTGCTCCAGGAGCAGACGACATCTTCGGAGGCATAGCAGAGGATTGCGTAGAGCATGGCTGGTCCTTTTCTCTGTCAAAGGACGAAACAGTAAGACCGATCCCGACATGACGTCGATAAAAAAATCCAGATGTGACGGATTTGGCCACCGTCGGCCGCGTCGGTCAGCTTTCTCCCAGTTTCAGCCATCGCAACACGAGAGCTTCCTCGTCATCGAGACCGGCAATCGCCCGTTTGCGCTTGTTGGCCTGCGCCATTTCATCCAGCAACCGTCCCTCGGACCACGCTTCGAAGACCCGCGGATGGATATAGCATTTGCGGCAGACGGCACGCGTATTGCCCAGCCGCTCGGCAACCTTGTCGATGACGCTGTTCATCGCCCTGTTTCGCTGCGTCTGGCTTTGCGGCAGTTCCGTTTGCGCAAACAGCGACGCGGCGTGAATGGTGCCGCCCCAGGTGCGGAAATGCTTCGAACTGAAGGCGTCACCGACCGCCTCACGGATATAGCGGTTGACGTCCTCGGAGCGGACCGGCCGCCTGTCGCCATCCTCATCGAGATACTGGAACAGCTTCTGGCCTGGCAGGTCCTGCGCGCCACGCACAATCCTGGCGATGCGGCGGTCGGCCAGCTTCAGCTTCCACTCCTTGCCCGACTTGCCCTTGAAGGCAAAGCGCAGGCTTGAACCGACAATATCGACATGCCGGTCGCGCAACGTGGTCAGCCCGAAACTCTTGTTGTCGCGGGCGTAGGCGGCATTGCCGACGCGGATCATCGTGTTGTCGAGCAGCCAGACGACCGCGGCGACGACCCGCTCGAACGGCAAGCCACGACGGCGCAGATCGCTATCGACCCTGTGCCGCAGGTCCGGCAGGCTCTCGGCGAATGCGACAAGGCTCGAATATTTGGCACCATCGCGCTCTTCGGCCCATTGCGGATGATAACGATATTGCTTGCGTCCCCGCTGGTCCCTGCCGGTTGCCTGGATATGGCCGTCCGCGTCGGGCGAAATCCACACATCCGTCCAGGCCGGCGGAATGACGATCGCCTCGATGCGGGCTTTGGTGGCGTCCGAAACCGTCCGTCCGTCCGGTCCCTTGTAGGAAAACCCCTTGCCTGTCTTCAGCCGCCGGATACCAGGCTCGGCATCGCTGACATAACTAAGCGACGCATGATCGGCCGAGCTTTGTGCCCCGTTTTTGAACACGCCATCTGGCGATACAGCGTCCTCGCCAGCCGGTCGGCCGGGCGACAATCCGGATTTCTGCAACATGTCGGCTCCACGCGAATTCCGTAGATAAGCCACTGGCCGACCGCTGGTTCCACGCGCCGTCCGAAAACGGTGTCGAGCCTGCCTTCAGGCTTTCTCGAGCACAACCGGAATGACATCGACAGCCTGCTCGCCGACCTGTCCCCCCGTGGTCTTGAGCACGCCGACGATCGGCGCTACGTCCGAATAGTCGCGGCCGTAGCCGACGGTGATATGGTCGTTGCTGGCCCGCATGCCGTTGGTCGGATCGAATTCCTGCCAGCCTGCGTCGCGCCCGCACCAGACCTTGACCCAGGCATGCATGGCATCGGCGCCTTCCAGCCGGGGCTTGCCCTTCGGCGGGATGGTGCGCAGGAAGCCGCTGACATAGCCAGCGGGAATGCCGAGCCCACGCAGGCCGGCGATCATGATATGCGAAAAGTCCTGGCAGACACCGCGCTTCAGCCTGAAGGCATCGCTGGCCCGGGTCCGCACCGTCGTCGCCTCGCCGTCATAGGTGAAATCACGATGAATGCGATGGCACAGGTTCATGGCCGTGCTGGCGGCGGAACCGGCGATGCTGCTGCGTGCGTAGGCGGTGATCGCATCGTCGATGCCGGCATGGGTGCTGGCCGTCAGGAAATGGTGCGGTGCATCAGGTGCTAGAGACCGCACCGCGGCGAGCTCCTGCCTGAGCCGGGCGATATCGGGCGACACGTCGAGCCCGGGCTCGGGCCGAGACACCGACACGCGGGCGCTCATCCTGATGTCGAGCGCATCATGCGCGTCGCGAAAGGCGATCGAGGTGACGTTGTTGCCGAAGAAATCGGAAAAGTCGGAACGCTCGTTGGGCGCCGGCGCAAAGGACAGTGATGCGGCGATGACGCGCTGCACGCCTGATATCGTCGACGGCAGCACGCGCACCTGATGACGACCGCCGCCGGCAGCGGAAGCGTAATCATAGTGGAGATGAAGCCTGATATCGTAGAGCATGATTTATCCGAAATAGGCTTTGGCGAGGCTGTTGTAGAGGCCGCCGATTTCGTGGGCGAGCTCGTCCAGCGCCTTTGCCGTCATATCCGAAGGCTCCTTGATGGCGATCTGGGTGTTGAGCTGCAGGATTTCCTTCGCCGCCGGCGACATTTGCCCCTCCCCGCCGAGCGACGGCAACAGGCCGATTTCGGCCTTCAGCCTTTCGAGCTGGAACAGGATGGAGCGCGGGTTAAGCGGATCGAGCGCCAGCAGGTCGATCACCGTGCGCCGGCCGGCCTGCACCGGATATTGGCGGCGATGGGTCATCACGCTGTCGCCGATCTCCAGCATCATGTCGAGCGCGCCGTCCGGCGCCTTGGCGCTGGTCAGCCGCGACAGCGTGCGGGAGATCTGGATGCCGCGCTCCAGCCGGCGGCCGATCTCGAGGAAGCGCCAACCGGCGAAGCGGTACATGTTCTCGTGCAGCAGGCCGGAAAAGCCGGCGAGCTTACGCAGGATGACTGTCATCGCCCGGGTCGCGTCGTCGCCGGGCGCGACCGTCGTTGCGAACTGATGGATGGTTTTCGACAGGTCCTTCAGCGCCAGCCAGCCATCGGGCGAGAAGCGGTCGCGAATCTGCCCGGCGCTGTAGACCGCGCTATCCAGCGTGCCTATCAGCCCTGACGGGATCGCCGTCTCGACGTCGATGCCGAAAGGTTCGAGATAATCCCTGATGTCGGCGAGCAGCGGCATGTCCGGGTCGGACGTTTCGGCGAGCCGCACATGGTAGGCGCGCAGGATGCGCACCGTGTCTTCCGAGCGCTCGATGTAGCGGCCGAGCCAGGTCAGGTTCTCCGCCGCGCGACTGGGCAGGCTGCCGGGCCTGGTGCGGCTGAAACTGTCGCCTTCCTGCGGCAGCAGCGTCTCGCGCTCCACCGGTTTGTCGCTGACAACCCAGACATCCGCTGCCTGGCCGCCACGCTGCATGGCGATCGCCGTCGGGTCGAGCGACAGGCCGATGCGGGCAAAACCGCCCGGCATCACCGTCCAGCCCTCCGGCGTTCGCGCCAGGTAGACGCGCAGGCTCGCTGGCCGCGGCTCCAGCCACCCGCCGACATAGACGGGCGTCGTCGAAAGCGTCACCGCTTCCTGGCCGACAAAATCGCCGCCATCGCGTTCGATGCGCGCCACCAGCTCCGCCCGCTCTCCGGCCGACAGCGCCGAACCGAGCTTCGTTGAATCGTCATCCTCGAAGGCAAGTCTCGTCGATAGCGCCGGGCCGATCACCATGCGATCGATGTTGGCCAGCACATGCGCGCGTTCGGTTGCTTGCCCGCACCACCATGTCGCGACGCTTGGCAGCAGCAATTCCTCGCCCCGCAAGGCCCGTGAAATCTTGGGCAGGAAGGCGAGCAGCGCACGCGTCTCCATCAGGCCGGAGCCAAGCGCATTGACGGTAGCAACCGCGCCCTGGCGGATCGCCTCGACCAGGCCCGGCGTGCCGATCTGCGAATCCGGGCGCAGTTCGAGCGGATCGGCGAAGGCGGCATCGAGCCGCCGCCACAACACGCTGATCGGCATCAGGCCGGAAACCGTGCGTACCATGAGCCGGCCGCCTGAAACGGTCAAATCCTCGCCTTCGAGCAGCATGATGCCAAGGTAGCGGGCGATGTAGGCGTGTTCGTAATAGGTTTCGTTGAGCGGCCCCGGCGTGAGGATGGCGACGCGGCCGTCGGTCTCCTTGGCCATGCCGATCAGCGCGTCGCGAAAACGGCGGAAAAAGCCGGCAAGGCGGTGCACATGCATCTCGCCATAGATGTCGGACAGCGCGCGTGTGGTGGCGACGCGGTTTTCCAGTGCGAAGCCGGCGCCGGACGGCGCCTGCGTGCGATCGCCAAGCACCCACCACTGGCCGTCAGGTCCACGGCCGAGCTCGAAGGCGCAGAAATGCAGGAAGTGGCCGCCGGCCGGCTTGGTGCCGACGACAGGCCGCAAATATTCGGGGCTGGCGGCGATCAATCCCGCCGGCAGGATGCCTTTTTCGACCAGCCGGTTCGGCCCGTATATATCGGCGATGGTTTCCTCGAACAGTTCGGCGCGCTGCACGAGGCCGGCGCTGATCGCCGCCCACTCGCTCTCTTCGATGAGAACCGGGACATGCGCCAGCGGCCATTCGCGTTCATTGGCGCCGGCCTTGTCATAGACGCGGTAATAAACGCCGGCATCGCGCAGATACTGGTCGGCGCGGGCAAAGCGCTGGCCGAGCTTTTCAGCACCGAGTTCCTCGAGCGCCTCGACAAAATGCTTCCAGGCCGGGCGAGGATTGCCCGATGCATCGACCATCTCGTCGACGACGCCGTCGATAGGCTGGTAGTGCTCCAGCAGGCTGTGGGTCTGCGGCTTGCCGCGTCCCCTCTTGTGATTCCCCTTTGCCATTGCTGATCAGAGTCTTGCCGGCCGCCGAAGGTCAAGGGTCATCGGGAAATCTTCCGCCGGTTGTTCTTCACGGATCACATAGGCGGATGGCGTATGGCCACGCGGTTCGAAGCGGGCGAGCCGCCGAGCTTCCGCCTCGTTGCCATTGACCGGAAAGGTGTCGTAATTGCGCCCGCCGGGATGGGCGACATGGTAGACGCAGCCGCCGACCGCACGGCCCGACCATCGGTCATAGATGTCGAAGACCAGCGGCGTGTTGACCGGCAGCGCCGGATGCAGGCCGGATGCCGGCTGCCAGGCCTTGAACCGCACGCCTGCGACCGCCACTTCGCGATTGTCAGTGACCTTCATCGGCACGATGCGGCCGTTGCAGACGACTGCGTGGCGCTCCGGGTTCAGCCCTTCGGTCTTGACCTGCAGCCGTTCGACCGAGGAATCGACGAAGCGCACGGTGCCGCCGATCGCGCCTTGCTCGCCCATGACATGCCACGGTTCCAGCGCCTGGCGCAGTTCCAGCTTGATGCCGGCATGCTGAACCTCGCCGCAGAACGGAAAGCGGAATTCGAGCTGGGCGTCGAACCATTCGGGACGGAACTCAAAACCGTTGAGCTTGAGGTCGTCGAGCACGTCGAGGAAATCGGCCCAGACATGATGCGGCAGCATGAAACGATCGTGCAGAGAAGTGCCCCATCGCACGAAGCGGCCGTCGAGCGGGTTCTTCCACGCACGGGCGATGATGGCGCGCACCAAAAGTTGCTGCGCGAGGCTCATGCGCGCATTGGGCGGCATCTCGAAGCCGCGGAATTCGACCAGCCCCAGCCGGCCGGTCGGTCCGTCGGGCGAAAACAGCTTGTCGATGCAGATTTCCGAACGATGCGTATTCCCGGTGACGTCGGTCAACAAATTGCGGAACAGCCGGTCGACCAGCCATGGCAAGGGTGCGTTGCCCTGGTCTGGATGCGGCACCTGCGCCATAGCGATCTCAAGCTCGTAGAGCGAGTCGTGACGCGCCTCGTCGAAGCGTGGCGCCTGGCTGGTCGGCCCGATGAACAGGCCGGAGAACAGGTAGGACAGCGACGGATGGCGCTGCCATTGCAGCACCAGGCTCTTCAGCAGGTCCGGCCTTCGCAGGAACGGGCTGTCATTGGGTGTCGCACCGCCGACCACGACATGGTTGCCGCCGCCGGTGCCGGTGTGGCGGCCATCGATCATGAACTTGTCTGCGCCAAGCCGTGTCTGCCGCGCCTCCTCGTAGATCGCCGTCGTCGTCGCCACGCAATCCTGCCAGTTGGAAGCAGGATGGATGTTGACCTCGATGACGCCTGGGTCAGGCGCGACGCGGATGACGTTGAGGCGCGGATCGTGCGGCGGGCCATAGCCTTCGATGTGCACGGGAAGGCCTATCGCCTTCGCCGCGTTCTCGGCCGCCGCGACCAGTTCGAGATAGTCTTCCAGCGCCTCGACCGGCGGCATGAACACGCAAAGCCGGCCATCGCGCGGCTCGACCGAAAGTGCGGTGCGCACCGCGCCGCCAATCTCGGTGATCTCCTGCTCGACCCGCTCCTGCTGGCCGGTCGCAGCGGTGAACGATGCCGCCTGCTGGCGGCGCGCCATCTCGTCGGCGCCTTCCAGTTCGGCTGGAGCCGGTCCGGCCAGTATGGCTTCACGCGCGAGCAGCGGGCCGCGTGGCAGTGATGGATCGACCGGCACGATATAAGGGAATTGCTCCGGCGGCACATAGGGCAACGTGCCGAGCGGCAGCCGGTAGCCGACCGGTGAATCGCCTGGCACCAGGAACAGCCGGCCACGCCGCGTCTTCCATTTTTCCGAACGCCAGCGCGGATCCGATGCCTGGCTGTTCCAGCGCTGGACGGGGAGCACATAGCCGGACGGTTTGGTCAGCCCGCGTTCGAACACTTTCGCCATGCGGCTGCGTTCTTCCGGATCCTCCAGCCTGGAGTTGGACGGATCGACATTGTCGGGCAGCTTGCCTTCCTTGAGCAGCCATTCGGCCGGATCCTCATAGGCTTCGCTCACCATGGCCTTGTCGATGCCGAGTTCGCCGGCAATCGCGGTGAGCAGGCTTTCGGCCTGCTTCGGGCCGATATCGGCCTCGCTCTTTTCGCGTGCGATCAGCGACGGATCGCTCCACACCGGCTGGCCGTCGGCACGCCAGTAGAGCGAAAAGGTCCAGCGCGGCAGGCTTTCGCCCGGATACCATTTGCCCTGGCCGTAATGGAGAAAGCCGCCCGGCGCAAAGCGCTCGCGCAGTTTACGGATCAGTTCGTCGGCCTTTTCGCGCTTGGTGGGACCGACGGCGGCGGTGTTCCATTCGGCCGACTCGAAATCGTCGATCGACACGAAAGTCGGCTCGCCGCCCATCGTCAGCCGCACGTCGCCGGCGGCAAGTGCTTTATCGACCTTGTTGCCCAGAGCGTCGAGCGCCTGCCAGCTTTCGTCCGAAAATGGCTTTGTGATGCGCGGATGTTCGGCGATGCGGTCGACCCGCATCTCGAAGCCGAATTCGACATTGGCGAAGCTCGCCATGCCGGAAATCGGGGCCGCGTTGCGGAAATGCGGCGTGGCGGCCAGCGGCACATGGCTCTCGCCGGTGAGCAGGCC
>NZ_RZQA01000213.1:0-8041 GCF_004022915.1 Mesorhizobium sp. M7A.F.Ca.US.006.04.2.1 | reverse complement strand
GGCACATACCGGCGAAGCATGGTCCTTAATCTGCCACGGCTCGGCGGAACGATCGCGTTCGTTTCCAATGGGATCCGAACAACGTTTGGCAGGGCATCGGCAATAGCATCCAACGCGCGCAGAGCCTCAGCTTTCGCCTCAGCGATCGCGTCTGCGCCCGCCCAACCCAGGGAACGCCTTCCATGAGGGAGTGAGCCCGCGCTGCGTTCCTCGTTCATTCGCCACCTGCTGATTGCGCCGCACAAAATCGTGCGGCCTGACATAGATCAGGGCGAGGGGGCGGCGGCTGCGCGATTAGTGCGCTGCGGATTTGGCATCCACCAGATTCGAGATCGGGATCTGCAATGAAATTCGGCACAGAGATCGTCCTTCTAAGCGTGTTCGCTTTTGCGGCCCTGGTGGCCGCCGGCTTCGGCGTGGATGAACCTTTCCGCCGACACATGTGGGTGTTGTTCTTCGCAGTGGCTGGTTTCACTGCGATCCTGTTGCGCAACACGGAGTTCAGGCCAGCAGCTCCGATTGACCCATCCGCTTACATGGATGGTCCGATCCGCTACGGCGCGATCGCCACCGTGTTCTGGGGTGTCGTCGGCATGCTGGTCGGCGTGGTGATCGCGCTGCAGCTCGCCTACCCCGATCTCAACATCCAGCCCTGGTTCAATTTCGGTCGTTTGCGGCCGTTGCACACATCCGGTGTCGTTTTCGCCTTCGGCGGCAACGCGCTGCTTTGCACGTCTCTGTATGTCGTGCAGCGCACCTGCCGCGCGCGCCTCTTCGGCCGTGATCTCGCCTGGTTCGTCTTCTGGGGCTACCAGCTGTTCATCGTCATGGCCGCGACCGGCTACCTGCTCGGCATCACCGAGGGCCGCGAGTACGCCGAACCCGAATGGTATGTGGATGTCTGGCTGACCATCGTCTGGGTCGCCTACCTCATTCTGTTCCTTGGCACGATCCTGAAGCGCAAGGAACCGCATATCTACGTGGCCAACTGGTTCTACCTGTCGTTCATCGTGACCATCGCGATGCTGCATGTGGTCAACAACCTGTCCATACCAGTCTCGTTCCCGGGCTCCAAGAGCTACTCCGCCTTTTCAGGGGTCCAGGACGCCTTGACGCAATGGTGGTACGGCCACAACGCGGTCGGCTTCTTTCTCACCGCCGGCTTCCTCGGCATGATGTATTATTTCGTGCCCAAGCAGGCGAACCGGCCAGTCTATTCGTACCGGCTGTCGATCGTCCATTTCTGGGCTATCATCTTTCTCTACATCTGGGCCGGGCCGCATCACCTGCACTACACCGCCTTGCCCGATTGGGCGCAGACGCTCGGCATGGTGTTCTCGATCATGCTGTGGATGCCGTCCTGGGGCGGCATGATCAACGGCCTGATGACGCTGTCCGGCGCCTGGGACAAGCTGCGCACCGATCCGATCATCCGCATGATGGTGATGGCCGTCGCCTTCTATGGCATGTCGACCTTCGAAGGCCCCATCATGGCGATCCGGGCGGTCAATTCGCTGTCGCATTATACCGACTGGACCATCGGGCACGTCCATTCGGGTGCGCTCGGCTGGGTCGGCATGATCTCGTTCGGCGCGATCTACTACATGGTCCCGAAGCTCTGGAACCGTCAACGGCTCTACTCGCTGAGGCTCGTCACCTGGCACTTCTGGCTGGCGACACTCGGGATCGTCGTCTACGCCGCGGTGATGTGGGTGTCCGGCATCATGCAGGGCCTGATGTGGCGCGAATATGGCGAGCAGGGCTTCCTGGTCTACTCCTTCGCCGAAACCGTCGCCGCCATGCACCCCTACTATGTCCTGCGCGCCATCGGCGGCGCCATGTACCTCTCCGGCGCCCTGATCATGGCCTGGAACATCACCAGGACCATCCTCGGCCACCAGCGCGAGGAGGAGCCGATGCCGAGCCCCGTCGCCATCCGACCTGCGCGATCAGGAGCCAGGTAATGGGCTTGATGGACAAACACGCAATCATCGAGAAGAACGCCACGCTTCTTCTCGTTGGCTCGCTGCTCGTGGTGACGGTCGGCGGCATCGTCGAGATCGCGCCTCTCTTCTATCTCGACAACACGATCGAGAAGGTGGAAGGCATGCGCCCCTATTCGCCGCTCGAACTTGTCGGGCGCAACATCTATATGCGCGAGGGCTGCTACCTCTGTCATAGCCAGATGATCAGGCCGTTCCGCGACGAAGTTGAGCGCTATGGCCACTACAGCCTGGCTGCCGAGTCCATGTACGATCACCCCTTCCAGTGGGGATCGAAGCGCACCGGGCCGGATCTCGCCAGAGTTGGCGACCGCTACTCGAATGCATGGCATGTCGCGCATCTTACCGACCCGCGCTCGGTGGTGCCGGAATCGATCATGCCGAGCTATGGGTTCCTGAAAGACACGCCGATCGACGTGAAGGATTTCTCGACGCATCTGGTCGCCAACAGGCTTGTAGCCGTCCCTTACACCGATGACATGATCGCCCACGCCAATGCGGATCTGGCGGCGCAGGCCGATCCCAATGCCGACACATCAGGCCTTGAGGCGCGTTACCCAAAAGCCAAGATCGGCGACTTCGACGGCAACCCGCAACAGGTCACCGAAATGGATGCCCTGCTCGCCTACCTGCAGATGCTTGGCACACTGGTCGACTTCAAAAATTACGACGAAGCCGCCGGCTACCGCTGAGGAGAACGCTGATGACCTACAATTTGATGCGGGCGTTTGCCGACAGCTGGGGCCTGGTTGCGATGGCGCTGTTCTTCGTGGGGTGCATCGCCTTTGCCCTACGCCCCGGCAGCCGAAGGCTGGCCGACGAAGCGGCCCGCATTCCGCTCGAGGACGAGTGATCATGAGCGACGAGCATATCGATGAAATCTCTGGCGTCTCGACCACCGGCCACGAATGGGATGGTATCCGGGAGCTGAACAACCCGCTTCCCAGATGGTGGGTTATCACTTTTTACGTCACCATTGTCTGGGCGATAGGCTACACCATTGCCTATCCAGCATGGCCTCTGTTGCACTCGGCGACAACGGGTGTGCTCGGCTATTCCAGCCGCAACGAGGTCAGGAACGAGCTGACCGCGGCTGAGGCCGCCAAGGGCAAATATATCTCGGCGGTGGAGTCCAAGAGCGTCTCGGAAATCGCCGCGGACGACGGCCTGCGCGAATTCGCAATCGCCGCCGGTGGCGCCGCTTTCAAGGTCAATTGCGTACAATGTCATGGCTCCGGCGCCCAGGGTTCCAAGGGCTTTCCCAATCTCAACGACGACGACTGGCTGTGGGGCGGCAAGGCCGAGCAGATCCAGCAGACGATTACGCACGGCATCCGCTTCGCATCCGATCCGGACACGCGCCTGTCGGAAATGCCGGCCTTCGGCGACATCATTACCGCCGACCAGATCGCACAAGTCAGCGCCTACGTGGCCAGCCTTTCCGGCAAGGTCCGCGATGCAAGTCTGATCCAACCCGGCGCCAAGGTCTTTGCCGAGAATTGCGTGGCCTGTCACGGCGACAATGCAAAAGGCAACAGGGAATTCGGCGCCCCCGACCTGACCGATGCGATCTGGCTCTATGGATCCGGTGAGACAGCCATCGCCGCACAGGTCCGTGCGCCAAAACAGGGCGTCATGCCGGCCTGGGTTGGCCGTCTCGGCGAGATCAAGGTCAAGGAACTTGCAGTTTATGTCCATTCGCTTGGCGGCGGAGAATAGGAATGGAAGGTCCTATTCTTCGGTCCCCCCTGCCAAGCGGACGAGGCCCGGCGTGAGCCGGGCCTCGACACCATCCCTAATGCGATCTGCACAACCCGGCAAGGCTATCCTACGGCGAGGCTTTACGACAGGTGCCCCTGACATTGGCTGGGAAAGTGGAGTTGCACATGCGTGACAAGACGCAGTTGACAGGGCTCGAAACAGAAACTGTCAATTCCGCCAAAACCCGCAAGCCGCTTTATGCCGCGCGTCAAAAGATCTTTCCGAAGCGCGCCTCGGGCAACTTTCGTCGCTTCAAATGGCTGGTGATGACGATCACACTTGGCATCTATTACCTGGCTGCGTGGCTGCCTTGGGCTCGCGGTCCATTTGCCCCGGACCAGGCAGTCCTGCTCGATCTCGCGAACCGGCGCTTCTACTTCTTCTTCATCGAGATATGGCCCCAGGAATTCTTCTATGTGGCCGGCCTCCTGGTCATGGCGGGCGTCGGTCTTTTCCTGATCACCTCGACTGTCGGCCGTGCCTGGTGCGGCTATGCATGCCCTCAGACGGTGTGGGTCGATCTGTTCCTCGTCGTCGAACGTGCGATAGAGGGCGACCGTAACGCTCGCATGAAACTCGATGCAGGCCCCTGGACCGCCCGCAAGCTGATGCTGCGCTTATCGAAGCACGCCGTCTGGCTGGTCATCGGTGCGGCGACCGGCGGCGCCTGGATTTTCTATTTTGCCGATGCGCCGACGCTGGTTGGCGAACTCTTCACCGGCACCGCGCCACCCGTCGCCTACATCACTGTCGCCGTGCTGACGGCTACCACCTACACGTTCGGCGGTCTGATGCGCGAGCAGGTCTGCACCTACATGTGCCCATGGCCGCGCATCCAGGCAGCGATGCTCGACGAAAGTTCTCTCACCGTCACCTACAATGACTGGCGCGGCGAACCGCGTTCTCGCCACGCCAAGAAGGTCCTTGCCGCAGGGCTGCCGGTCGGTGACTGCGTCGACTGCAATGCCTGCGTCGCGGTCTGCCCGATGGGGATCGACATCCGCGATGGCCAGCAGATGGAATGCATCACCTGCGCGCTGTGCATAGACGCCTGCGACGGGGTCATGGACAAGCTCGGCAAGGAGCGCGGGCTGATCTCCTATGCGACACTGTCCGACTACAACGCCAACATGATGCTGGCGACCGCGGGCGGCTCCAGTTCAGTCAACCCGTCGCAGGTCAGGACCGCTGATGGCCTGTTCTCCGACAAGGTGGCGCATTTCCATATCCGCAAGATCTTTCGGCCACGCACCTACGTCTACATGGGTATCTGGTCGCTGATCGGCCTGGGTCTGCTCTATTCGCTGCTGACGCGCGATCGGCTCGAAGTCAACGTGCTGCATGATCGCAATCCGCAATTTGTCACGCTGTCCGACGGCTCGATCCGCAACGGCTACACCGTCAAGCTGCTCAACATGATCCCCGAGCCAAGGACGATCGTTGTCGCGATTCAAGGCTTGCAGGGCGCCGAGATGAGCGTGGTCGGCGACGACATCCCGGAAGGCCGTTCTTTTGCCATTCCGGTCGAACCCGACCGCCTGAAAATGCTGAAGGTCTTCGTGCGCCAGCCGGCGGATCAAATCCAGGGCACAGCGCAGACCTTCAAGTTCCGTGTCGAGGACAAGGCGAGCTTCGAGGCGGACGAATACACCGCCACCTTCAACGCGCCGGAGACTGCCAGATGACCGCTAACGCTGAAAAACCCCGCGTATTCACCGGCAGGCACATGCTGGCCATCATCCTAGCCTTTTTCGGGGTGGTCATCGCGGTCAATCTGACGATGGCAACGCTCGCCAACACGAGCTGGACCGGCCTTGTCGTCGAAAACACCTATGTGGCGAGCCAGCAGTTCAACAAGAAGGCCGAGGAGGGGCGGGCGCAGGCAGCGCTCGGCTGGACCGGCAAGCTGACCATCGCATGGGGCGAGGTCCGCTATAGCCTTACCGACGCCGTCGGCAAGCCGATTGCCTTGCATGGCGTCAAGGTGCTGTTTCGCCATCCCGCCTACGAGAAAGAGGACAAGGCGGTCAACCTCGCCCTCGCCTCCGGCCAGGAATTCGCAGCCCAGCACATGCCGAAGGATGGCGTCTGGATCGTCGAAGTCGACGCTGACGCCGGTCTGGCCGAGCCCTACCGCGAAGTCCGCAGGATCATGATTTCCCATGGAGCGCTGAAATGAGTTGTTGTGCACCGGGCGCCGAAATGGCGCTTGATCTGGGCAGCACCACGTCGGTCCTGCCGTCTAGTCAAGAGATCAGGCTGGCGAGCCGATCGCTTGGAGATGATCTCCGCCAAACCGATCTTTCGGTGCCGAGCGTTCATTGCGCAGCTTGTATCCAGACGATCGAGACGGCGTTGGGAACGCTCGATCGCGTCGAGAGCGCCCGCGTCAACCTGTCGACGAAACGGGTCTCGGTCCGCTGGCGTGGCGACGAGGTTCCACCGTTCGTCGCCGCGCTTGGACGGCTCGGCTACCAGGCGCATCTCTTCGCCCCCGAGATTGATGAAAAGGACAGGACGCTTTCGGAGTTGATCCGCGCCGTCGCGGTTGCCGGGTTCGCGGCGGGCAATATCATGCTGCTTTCGGTCTCTGTCTGGTCCGGGGCCGAAGGGGCTACCCGCGACCTGTTTCACTGGGTCTCCGCATTGATCGCCATCCCAGCGCTCGCCTTCGCCGGCGGCATCTTCTTCCGCTCGGCCTGGAATGCACTGCGCCACGGCCGCATGAACATGGACGTGCCGATCGCGGTCGGAGTGTCGCTCGCTTACGCCATGAGCCTCTATGAGACGATCAACCATGGCGACCACGCCTATTTCGACGCGTCGGTTTCGCTGCTTTTTTTCCTTTTGATCGGCAGGACGCTGGATCACGTGATGCGCGAACGTGCCCGCACCGCGGTGAAAGGCCTGTCGCAGCTGGCCGCACGCGGCGCCATGGTGCTGCGCGGCGATGGCGCGCGCGACTATCTGCCGGTTGGCGAGATCGAACCGGGGATGCAGCTGCTGATCGCGGCCGGTGAAAGGATCCCCGTCGACGGCAAGATCATCCACGGAGCGTCTGATCTCGACTGCTCGCTGGCCTCAGGCGAAAGCGCGCCGAAAAACGTGGCGCCGGGCGAAGCCGTGCAGGCCGGCGTGCTCAATCTTACCGGCCCGCTGACGATCGAGGCGACCGCCGCCGCGAAGGATTCGTTCCTCGCCGAAATGGTTCGGCTGATGGAAGCCGCAGAGGGCGGTCGCGCGCACTATCGCCGCATCGCTGATCGCGTGTCGGCACTCTACGCGCCCGTGGTTCATCTCACCGCCTTCGTGACATTCCTGGGTTGGATGGCGGCGACGGGCGACTGGCACCGGGCGATGACGATCGCCATTGCCGTTCTGATCATCACCTGCCCGTGCGCGCTCGGCCTCGCCGTACCGATCGTTCAGGTGGTCGCCGCGCGGCGTCTGTTCGAGAACGGCATCATGGTCAAGGACGGTTCGGCCATGGAGCGCCTGGCGACGATTGATAACGCAGTGTTCGACAAGACCGGAACGCTCACGCTCGGACAACCCCGGCTCCTCAATGCATCGTCGATCGATCCGGCCATGCTGGCAATCGCGGCAGACATGGCCGCGCACTCGCGTCACCCGTTTTCAAAGGCCATAACCGGCTTTGCCGCTCCTGGCGGGCAACACAAATTCGATGCCGTCACAGAGCATCCGGGGTTCGGGATCGAAGCCACTGTCGCCGGAAGCATCTGGCGGCTGGGTCGACGCGGATGGGCTGGATGGAAGGCCCGGACCGGTGGTGAAGGCAACCATGGCTATGGCGGAACGGTGCTGACAAAAGACGGGTTCATTGTCGCGACCTTCGATTTCGAGGATGCGCTGCGCGCCGACGCGGCGGCGGCGATCAAGCGATTGAACGATACTGGGGTGTCGATGCAAATGCTGTCGGGCGATACCGCAGGTGCCTGCGGTGAAGTTGCAAGAATGCTGGGTGTCGAGGACTTCGTTCCGTGCCTGCTGCCGTCGGGCAAGGTCGAGCGCATCGAGACCCTGGCGAAAGACGGACACAAGGTTCTGATGGTTGGCGACGGCCTCAACGACACGCCGGCGCTGAGCGCGGCGCATGTCTCGATCGCTCCGGCCACCGCCGCCGACATTGGCCGCAATGCCGCCGACTTCGTATTCCTGCGCGAAAGCCTTCTGGCAGTGCCTCTCGCGCTGGACGTCTCGCGCAAGGCGGGACACCTGATCCGCCAGAACATCGCGATTGCGATCGTCTACAATGC
>NZ_RZQA01000212.1:0-8055 GCF_004022915.1 Mesorhizobium sp. M7A.F.Ca.US.006.04.2.1 | reverse complement strand
ACAGGAGACAGCGAAAGAATGGCGCCACCGCATCGGCATCGAAAGTCCGGAGCCGCGAGCCGCGACGCCATCACCGATGGCGTCGGCGCGCTCCTGTAGCGGCCAAGGCCACGCGTCAGTGCGTCTCGGCATTCTTTGCGGCGATCAGGCAGATCAGTTCGTACATCATCACCATGGCGACCTGCGCCGTGATCTGGTTGGGGCTGTCCTTGGTCGGCATCAGGCAGACGACGTCCCCACCGATGATGTTGAGCCCCTTCAATCCTTGCAGAAGGCGCGTCGCCTCGCGGATGGTCAGGCCGCCGAAGCCCGGCTCGAGGTTCGAAACCCCGGGAGCGACGGAGGGGTCGAGGCTGTCGAGATCGAAGGTGATGTAGGCGGGGCGATCGCCAACCCGCTCGCGGATCATCTCCACCATGCGCTCTATGCCCAAGCGTTCGAACTCGTCCATCGTAACAACCCGATAGCCCAGAGCGCGACTCGAGCCGCCAACGCCGCCGGTGTGGATATCCGCCGCCGGATGACCGCGCATGCCGATCTGGATGCTGCGTTCCGGGTCGACCGCACCTTCCTTTGCCGTATAGGCCGCCCAGTGCGCCGCCGAACGCTTCGCGCCAAGCCAGTGGGGCATGTTGTCGTAGGAATCGGTGTGCGCGTCGAAATGGATCAGCGAGCAGGGCTGGCCTCCCGACAGGCGCCGGCCCGGTCCGGCGATGGCCTTGATGATAGGCCCGGTGATCGAGTGATCGCCGCCGATGGAAACCGGGTTTGTGCCGGCGGCGTCGAGCCGGGCGTAGAAGGCTTCGATGTCGCGGACACAGGCCTCGTTGTTCATGGCCTCGGGCAGGGGAACGTCGCCAAGATCGCTGATCTTGGCGGCATCCCATGGCGAAAAGCCGTGCACCCCGTGCGAGCGGCGATAGTAGCCCGACACGTTGCGGACCGCACGCGGGCCAAGATGTTGGTCGCGCTCCGTCGAGCCGTTTCCGGAGCTGTGCGGCACGCCGACCAGGCCGATATCCACATCGGCCGGAGTCTCCGCTACCGGGCAGCGGAAAAACGTCGCGATGCCCCACCAGTACCAACTCTGCGAACTGCGCCTGGCTTCGGCAATATCGTCTTGGCTCATCATCGCTCCTTCATCCGTATGCTGGCGGGGAAGGCTCGCCTCATGGCACCGCCGCCTCCTCGAAATTCATCTGGATGCTGGTGGGGAATTCTGTATAAGTCAACAAAGTTGTTCTATACAGAACACATAAAATTCCGGCTTGTACGGCGGACCGAGCTGACGGTATGGGATTGAACATGCTGAGAGCGCAATCATGACGAGTGGCACCCAGAGGCCGTCCACGGCCCGCATCGGTGATGCCCTGCGCAATCGACGGCGCGAACTGGACCTTACCCTCCAGGCCGTGGCGGATGGCGTTGAAGTCAGCAAGGGTTTTCTCAGCGAAGTCGAACGCGACAAGGCCTCGCCCTCGGTGGCAACGCTCGTTCGCCTGTGCGACATTCTTGGAATTACGATCGGCAGCCTGTTCCAGCATGACAACACGGCTGTCGTCCGCGTTGACGCGCGCACTCCGGCGGTGCTCGGCGGCACCGACCTTTCAGACTTCCTGCTCAGCCCGAAATCCGCGGTTCGGACGCAGGCGATCCTGTCGATCATGGCGCCGGGCGGCACCGGCGGCGACAAGCTCTACAGCTGGCGTTCGGAAGAGGAATTCGTGTTCGTCGTCGAGGGCAGCGTGACCGTGTTGCTCGAAGGCGAGGAGTTCGTCCTGCTCGAAGGCGACGCCATGACTTTCGACCCAAGACGCCTCCACACCTTCCGCAACAGTTCCGCCACCAAGCAGGCGCAAGCGCTTTTCATCCTGTCGCCGCCGTCCGTCTAGAGGCGCAGTCATCTTAAGCCAGCGTAGTCCGATGACGTCGGCTTTCGGGAAACGGCGAAGCTGGTCTTAACGACCGACTTGAGGCGCAAAGCTGCCGGCTTCACCCCCTCGGGAGTTTCGCGCTCGCCTGCCGGGCCTCGCCTTCGATCTCGATCTTGCTCCGCGCTTGAAGATCGAAGCGCACCGTTACGGTGCGCATGCGCGCATGCAGGACTCCGTCCAGCGTACCGCGCATTTCATGCAGATAAGTCAGCGACGATTTCCCAAGCTTTTCTATAACGCTGCGAACGGTGACCAGAGTTCCCACCGCGGTTTCATGCACGTAGTCGATCTCCATCCTCACATCCGCCCAGCCAAGGGTCGGCGTCAAACGAGGATCGGCAATCCTGCCCAGCAACTGGAAACTGGCGTCATCGAACATCGCCACATAATGACGAACGTTGAGATGGCCCATCGCGTCGCACATCCAAGGATGCACGACGCCGACATAGGTTTCGATGCCGGGGGGCGTCAAAACCCGACCTCATGTGCGCCCTTGAGATCCAGCAGTTGACGGGCTTCGTCGGGCGTCGCGATTTCGAGCGACAACTCGTTGAGAATGCGCTTTATCTTGGCCACCTGTTCGGCATTGCTCTTGGCGAGCGTGCCCTTGCCGACATAGAGGCTGTCTTCCAAACCGACCCGTACATTGCCGCCCATGATCGCGCCCATCGTGCAGAGATTTATCTGGTGCTTGCCCGCGGCAAGGATCGACCAGAGATAGTCGTCTCCGAACAGCCGATCAGCCGTCCTGCGCATGTGCATCATGTCTTCTGGGTCGGCGCCGATACCGCCCAGCAGCCCGAAGATCGTCTGGACGAAAAGCGGCGGCTTCAGCAGCTTGCGGTCGAGAAAGTGCGCAAGCGTGTAGAGGTGACTGACATCGTAGCACTCGAACTCGAACTTCGTGCCATAAGCCTGGCCGACCTCGACGATGATCCGCTCGATCTGCTCGAACGTGTTGGAGACGATGCCCTTCTTTGTGTCTTCCAGATAGCCCTTCTCCCAGTCGTACTTCCAGTCGGTGTATTTCGGCGCGATGTGGTGCAAGGCGAAATTCATAGATCCCATATTGAGCGAGCAGAGTTCCGGCTTCGAAGCGTGCGCCGCTTCAAGGCGCTCTTCGAGGGTCATCTTCAGCCCGCCGCCGGTGGAAATGTTCATCACGGCGTCGGTCTGCTGCTTGATGCGCGGCAGGAAATCCATAAACAGCCTGGGATCAGGGGTAGGCTTGCCGGTCTCCGGATCGCGGGCATGCAGATGGATCACCGACGCCCCGGCTTCGGCTGCTCCGACAGCGGCGTCGACGATCTCGGACGGCGTTATCGGCAGATACGGGCTCATCGTCGGCGTGTGGATCGAGCCGGTGACCGCACAGGTGATGACGACTTTCGGCGATTTCTTCATGGTTGAACTCTCCCTTGTCTGCCTTTTGTTGTTATCTATCGAGAGCGAGGCAATCCTCACGACCACAGCCCAATCGAACCGCCTCGCCCGCATTGAGTTCGGACCGAGACGACGATGCGGCAAGCTTGACAATGAATTTCAGGCCGCCCGCCGTCACAGCGACGAGCCGGATGTGATCGCCGACATAGACGGACTGAACGACGGTTGCCGCGATCACGTTGAGGGCGGTGGAGCCTTCGTGCAATAAGGACATGCGCTCGGGCCTGATCGACAGCGTCACCCTGGCGCCCGTAGGGGGCGTCGCGCCAGGGGAAATGGCGTTCAACACCAGATCGCCATCGTCGAGATGGACGGCCACGCCACCATTTTCACCGCCGGCAAGCACGGTGCCGGACATGCGGTTGTTCTCGCCGATGAAGCTCGCCACAAAGCTGCCCGTCGGACGCTCATACAGTTCGCGTGGTGTCGAAAGCTGCTCGATGCGGCCGGCGCTGAACACCGCGATCCGGTCGGACATGGTCAGCGCCTCGGTCTGGTCGTGGGTCACATAAACGAACGTGACGCCAAGCCGGGCATGGATTTCCTTGATTTCGAACTGCATCTGCTCGCGCAGTTGCTTGTCTAGGGCGCCGAGCGGTTCGTCCATCAGGACAAGATTTGGTTCGAAGATCAGGGCGCGGGCAACCGCGACGCGTTGTTGCTGCCCACCCGAAAGCTGCGCCGGACGCCGGTTGCCGAATTCGGGCAACTGGACCATGTCGAGAACGTTCCTGACACGTTGCGTCACCTCCTCGCGGCCAAGTTTGCGGACCTCGAGTGGGAAAGCCAGATTTTCGGCGACCGTCATGTGCGGGAAAAGCGCGTAGTTCTGGAACACCATGCCGATGCCGCGACGATTGGCGGGAACGTTGTCGATGCGCTGACCGTCAATGAGGATTTCGCCCTCGGTCGTATCCTCGAATCCGGCAAGCATCATCAACGCCGTCGTCTTGCCGGATCCCGAAGGCCCCAGCAGCGTCAGGAATTCGCCGCGCATGATTTCCAGGTCGAGCTGACGCACCGCCTGGACGGTCTGCCCGTAGCGCTTGCTGACGCCACGAAACTCGACATGAACCGGGCCATGCGGGGATCCGCCCATCACCGCGCCTGCGCCTTCGGATCACGGCGTACCGAAGCCGGGCGTTTGCGCGCAGGTTGAGCCTCAGCCGCCGCCGCGGCGCGAAGAATGATGTCGGCGGCCTCGCGCAGATCGGCAACCAGCGCCTTGCGCGCAGCCGCGCCATCGGCGCGACGCAGCGCCGCGAGCATTTCGTCGTGATGGTCCAGGCCCAGGCCGTAGGTCACGTCGGAGCGGACGATGTTCAGAAACGGTCCTGCCTGCAGCCACAATTTCTCGATGATCTGCTGGATGAGAGGTGAACGCGCGGCATGGTACATCGTGAAATGGAAGCGCCTGTTCAGGCCGAGATAATTAGCCATGACATTGCTCTCGACGCATTCGCGCATCAGCCCGTTCAGCTTCGCCAATTCATCGAGTTCTTCGGGCGTGATGGTCGTCGCGGCCCACTCGGCCGCCGTCCCTTCGACGCTGCAGCGCACACGCACCAGATCCGAAATACGCGCCACCGTGGCCTCAGGGACAATGACGCCCCGATTTGGGTGGTCGAACATCGCCTCGTCGCTGACGAGTTGCCGCAAGGCCTCGCGCACCGGCATGGCGCTGGTCCGGTACTGTTCGGCAAGCTGTCGTACGACCAGTCTCTGGCCGGGCAGGAAGTCACCGTTCATCAGTGCCTCCTTCAAGCCCGTATGTACACGAACATGAGCTGTCTTTTGCGCGGCCGAGCCGGCAGTGGCATCCTTGCGATCGAGCATCAGTTTGTCCGGCGCGGCAGTATTTTGAGGTTGCTCGACAGGAAATCGTCGAATGCGGCGGCGAAGCCGTCGAGTTCTGCGTCGCCAAATGGCAGTGACAACGCCAGCATGCCGCGCGGCGTCACGTAGTACCCTCGCAACAGCATCTCGATATGCCAAAGCGCAATCGCCGATGGATCGGCATCGTCGAGCCGCGCCGGCGTGTCCACCGGCCCCCTGACGAAATGCAGGTTCATCAACGACCCGCGCCCTATGACGATGCCCTCGACGCCATACCGCTCAAGGGAGACGTTCATCGCTTCACGCAAGCGATCGCCGCGCGAATTGATGGCGCGGCTCGCCTCTTGCGTCAGCACCTGCGTCAGACCGGTGAAACCAGCAGCCATGCTGAGAATATTGTTGTTGAACGTCCCGCCATGCGAAAACGCACCAGGCAAAGCAGGATCGAAGCGGTCGACGAGATCCGCGCGTCCACCGAATGCGCCAAAACTCGCACCGCCGCCGATGTACTTTCCGAGCGTCACGAAATCGGGAAAGATTTCATGTGCGCCATGGAGCGCGCGGTAGTCGAGGCGCGAGGTCATCACCTCGTCGAAGATCAGCAGCGCGCCGGTCTCCTTCGTCGCGGCGCGCAGCGCTTCCAGGAACTCACGCGTCGCCGGGATGCAGCCGCCGCCGCCCATCATCGGTTCGACGATCACCGCGGCAAGTTCGTCGCCCTGTTCCTTGATGAGCGCCACGGCGCCTGCACTATCGTTGTAGTCGGCGAAGACAAAGGGGAAAGGCAAATTGAGCGGTGAGCCGCCATGCGCGAAGGTGAGTACGCCGCCATGATAGCCCTCGCGGAAGGCGAGGATCTTCGAGCGCTGCGTGATGGCGCGAGCCGCCGAAATCGCCATGATGTTCGCCTCGGTGCCCGAGTTGCAGAAGCGCACGCGCTCGATGGCCGGAAAACGGTCGACCACCGCGGCAGCCAGGCGCGCCTCATAGCGGTTGGGTGCGCCCAACATGATGCCACCCTGTATGACGTCCACAAGGGCCGCCGAAATCGCCTTGTCGGAGTGGCCGTAAAAACCGGCACTGTATTCCGAGACCAGGTCGACATAGGTATGGCCGTCCAGATCGGTCACCCTGCAGCCTTCACCGGAAACAAACGATACGGGGAATGGCCGATACCATAGAACAGCCCTCGTATTGCCGCCCGGCAACGATGCCGCGGCCTCGTTCTGACGCGCCCGGCTGTTCGGGTTGGCGTCAGCGAAACGCTGTCGCGCCTCGTCCAGAACAGCAGCGAGACTGACATTGGCGCGCACGTCTCTAGTGCCTTGCAGCATTCGATCAAATCCCTTTGGCTTTTTCACTTTTTTACACCGTACCGTAAATTCCTGTTGCTAATCAATCAATTTTGCGTTTGAAATTTGATCAAATCTACAACGATAAGAAAGGGGAACTGCAATGAGGACTTATCTGCAAGCCGTATCTGCCGCCGCGATCTGCCTCGCGACCTCGGCTTTGGTCGCGTCCGCGGCCGACCCCGTCACGGTAGTCGGCTGGGGTGGTACATGGGACAAGGCCTACAAGGATGGGGTCTGGGACAAGTACACCGAAAAGACGGGCGTCCCGATCGTCATGGAAGAGTGGGGCGGCGAGGTCGCCAAGGTGCGTGCCCAGGTGCAGGCGGGCAACATCACCTATGACGTCGTCTCGGTCGAAGCGCCCGCCATGGAAGTCGGCTGCGCCGAAGGCCTGTTCATTCCGCTGACGCCAGAAATCACAGGCGACGCGGCCAATTATTTGCCGGGCACCCTGCACGAATGCGGCGTCGCGTCCGATACCTGGGCCACGGTCCTCGCCTACAACACAAATGTCTACAAGGGCGACGCCGCGCCGAAGAGCTGGGCGGATTTCTGGAACGTCGAGAAATTTCCGGGAAAGCGTGGCCTCTACCAGCAGGCGCAGTTCACGCTGGAAAACGCGCTGATGGCCGACGGCGTTAAGCGCGAGGACATGTACAAGGTGCTGGCCACGCCGGAAGGTATCGACCGGGCTTTCGCCATGCTCGACAAGATCAAGCCGAACGTCGTCTGGTGGTCCACCACGACGCAGGGCATCCAGAACCTCGACAGCGGGGAAGTGACGCTCAGCGACGCGTTCAATGCACGCATCACCAACGAAGCCATTAACGAGAAAAAGCCCTACGCCATCGCATGGGACGCAGGCTTCTTCTACGGCACCGACTACTGGGCCGTGGTGAAGGGCGCACCGCACCAGCAGGGCGGGCTGGATCTCCTCAAGTGGTTCTCCATCCCTGAAAATCAGGCCGGCTTCTCGAAACTCTATGCCTATGGCACCGGCCGCAAGGAAGCCGCCGACCTCATTCCCGCGGATTGGAAGGCCAACCTGCCGACGTCGCCGGAGCACCTCCAGTACGGCGCCGCCTATAACAACGACTTCTGGACCGAGCACAAGGAAGCGCTGGAAGAACGCTTCAAGGCTTGGCTCGCGAAGTAACCCAGGCATGTTGGTCGGGACAAAGCCGGCTATAAAGCGGCGCCAACGGGGCGGCATGCTCGCCCTGTTGACGGCCCCGCTTATCCTGTTCGTCGTCATTCTGTTTCTGTGGCCGGTGGCGCGCTTCCTCGCTCTGGCCGTCGACAACTCGGATTTTTCGAACAACCTGCCGCACACAATTGCCGCTCTGGCAGGCTGGAAAGCAGATAGCGGCCTGCCTGGCGAACCCGTCTTTGCAGCACTCGTCGAGGACCTGGCCGACGCGCGGCGCGCCGGAAAGGAAGGCGTACTGGCGCAACTCGTGAACCAGCGCGTCGGCCAGGTCCTCGAC
>NZ_RZQA01000211.1:0-8074 GCF_004022915.1 Mesorhizobium sp. M7A.F.Ca.US.006.04.2.1 | reverse complement strand
CATGCCTGGGATGTCGTTCATGGCCTGCAGCGACAAGAGCGACACCGCCAGATCGAGGCTTTCCGGCTCGAACGGCACGGTTTCGAGCGGTGCGATCAGGCCGGCATCGCCACCGCTCAGGAAAGCCGTATCCGTCTCGACGCGGACAATGTCGGCGACCTTGCCGCTTTCAGCGAGCGTTTCGGCCGCCGCCGGCGTCTGGCAAAACAGCACGGCCGCCTTGCCGAACCGGCGCTCGACGGCGCCCAGCCGGTCGGCAAGGTCCTCGGCCGTGCGGCGCATGAGGAAGTCCGCGCCGTCGACCGGACGGGCAAGCGCGCGCCGCTTGTGCGTCAGCCACAGAGAGGTATCCATTATTGGCTGCAACGGGCAGATCCTTTGTTTGTCCACGCTCCGAGATCGTTGATATAGTGGCGCGCAGGAGCAACCACGTGGCCGATCCGATGCCCAAGATCAAGTCCATCGGGATCACGAACCTGGCCCGGTCGGTTGTCGGCTGGCCGGCGCGGATGCTGTTTCCGCCGGTCTGCGCCGGTTGCCGCCGGCATGTCTCGCAGCCGGGCGTGCTGTGCGGCGCCTGCTGGCCGAAGCTCAGGCTGCTGGAGCGGCCATGGTGCCCTGTCATGGGTACGCCGTTCACCCACCATATGGGCGAAGGCTTTCTGTCGGCCGAGGCGATTGCCGATCCGCCGCCTTTCGAGCGGGCGCGGGCGGCGGTCGCCTATTCCGGCGTTGCGCGCCAGATGGTGCAAGGGTTGAAATACCAGGATCGCACGGATCTGGCACCTTGGATGGCGCGCTGGATGATGCGTGCGGGTGCCGATCTCATCGCCGAGGCGGATGTGGTGGTGCCGGTGCCGCTGCACTGGCGACGGTTTTTCAGGCGGCGCTTCAACCAGTCGGCGGAACTGGCAAGGGCGGTCTCGGCACTTAGCGGATTGCCCTTCGCCCCGTCGGCGGTGCGGCGCGTGAAACTCACCCGCCAGCAGGTTGGGCTGGAGCGCGGCGAACGCGAGGAGAATGTGCGGGCCGCGTTCCGGGTGCCCGCCGAGGCGGAAATCGAGATCGCCGGCCGCAGGGTGCTTTTGATCGACGATGTCTACACCACCGGCGCCACGGTGCGTTCCGCCACCAAGGCGCTGAAAAGGGGAGGTGCGGCCGCCGTCGACGTGCTGACCTTTGCGCGTGTGTTGCCGGGGGACTTTCGGGCGGACGAGTCCGCGACTATATAAGTCGGCAACGAACAGCGGAAATTCGTCATGACCGATGTCACGATCTACACCCGCATGATGTGCGGCTATTGCACGGCAGCCAAGCGGCTGCTCGAGCGCAAGGGCATAGCCTTTACCGAGCACGATGCCTCCTTCTCGCCGGAATTGCGCCAGGAGATGATCTCCCGGGCGCATGGCCGCACGACCTTTCCGCAGATTTTCATCGGCGATACGCATGTCGGCGGCTGTGACGACCTCCACGAGCTGGAGGCCGAAGGCCGGCTGGACAAATTGCTCGCCAACGGCGCGACGAATTGAGGGAATGACGATGGGTGTTTTCAAGGCCGCTGCGATCCAGATGCGTTCGGGCGAGAGCCCCGAGCGCAACGCCGCCGATCTCGAACGGCTGGTGCGTGAAGCAGCCAGCCTGGGTGCCACCTACATCCAGACGCCGGAAATGACCGGGGCGCTGATCCGCGACAAGGAAGCTCGCGCCGCATCGTTCACGTCGGAGGACAAGGACATCGTCGTTGCGACCGCGCGCAGGCTGGCCAAGGAGCTCGGCATCTTCCTGCATATCGGCTCGACCGCCATTCTGCGCGCCGACGGCAAGCTCGCCAACCGGGCGCTGCTGTTCGGGCCGGATGGTGCTGCGCTCGCCGCCTACGACAAGATCCACATGTTCGACGTCGATCTCGACAATGGCGAGAGCTGGCGTGAGTCCGCCGCCTATGAACCGGGAACCGAGGCCGTCGTCACCGACATCGAGGGTGCAAAGCTCGGCTTCGCCGTTTGCTACGATCTGCGCTTTCCGCAACTCTTCCGCGCCGAGGCGTTGGCCGGCGCAGACCTGTTTTCCGTACCGGCTGCCTTCACCCGCCAGACCGGCGAGGCGCACTGGCACGTGCTGCTCAGGGCCCGCGCCATCGAGAACGGCGCCTATGTCGTCGCCGCCGCGCAGGGTGGCTTGCATGAAGATGGCCGCGAGACTTACGGCCATTCGCTGATCGTCGATCCGTGGGGCCGGATCATTGCGGAAGCCGCGCATGACGAACCGGCGGTGATCGTCGCCGAGATCGACCCGGCGCAGTCGCTTGCCGCGCGCAAGAAGATCCCCAATCTCAGGAATGCGCGGGATTTCGCCGTCAATGCCGGCTCGGGCGAGGCGCCACGGCTCAGGGGTGCAGCCTCTTGATCCGTTTTGCCCTGATCTGCGAGCACGAGCACGAATTCGAAGGCTGGTTCCGCAGCAACGACGATTTCGACACCCAGAAGAAGCGCGGCTTCGTCGATTGCCCGAGCTGCGGTTCGCACAAGGTGCAGAAAGCACTGATGGCGCCGGCCGTCTCCACGGCGCGCAAGCAGGAAACCATAGCGCTGGCCATGGGCGAGGCGCAGAAGCAGGCTTTGGCGCAGCTCAAGGCGATGGCCGAGAAGGTGCGCGAGAATGCCGATTATGTCGGCGACAAGTTCGCCGAGGAAGCGCGAAAGATCCATTTCGGCGAGAGCGACCCGCGTGGCATCTATGGCGAGGCGACGCTGGACGAAGCCAAGAGCCTGGTCGAGGACGGCGTCGAGTTCATGCCGATCCCGGTGTTTCCGGACGACCGCAACTGAGTTCCGAGGGGGCTTTGCGCGACCCAGAAGCGATTGAGCCGCGACGCAGCATAAGAGCCGTCGTTGGCCGATTGGCCCGCTGGGGCGCCGTCAAGCTTAGCGGTACCCGAACGATCGACGGGTTGCTCATCATCAGCGACAAGGGCACCGACAAGATCGTCGAGGCGCTTCAGCTTATTCGTGATTTTGATCCAGTGCGCTACAGACGGCTGCTTGGTGACGTAAGACAGGTATTTGTCACAACCCTTCCTGCTTCCGTCGCGCAATGGGCAAACTCTTCCAAGGCATGCGAATTGGACGAGCGCCATATCATCAGCGAAGGGACGACGCCGGAATTGGTCGCTTCGATTATCGTCCATGAAGCCACCCACGCGCGGCTTATGCGATGTGGTATCGGCTACGAAGAGGCGCTGCGGGATCGCGTGGAGCAGGTCTGTCTGCGTCGAGAAATAGCCTTTGCGGCCAGATTGCCGACCGGAAAGGGCCGGAGCCAGCAAGCCGAAGCGACACTCGAGGCCATGCCGGACTTTTCCGACAAGGCGATGAGTGAGCGCTATCTCAGCGGTTTGCGGGATGCTCTGCTCTACCTCAACATGCCGACCCGGCTTGTCGACCTCACCGTATCATACCGCCGCTGGAAACACCGGCGCCGGTTCTCGCGGCAGCCTACGAACTGACCCGGCTTAGCTCACGCTCCCGATCAATTTCTCAAGCAGCCGAGAGAGCGTCTCCCGTTCGGCCGGTGTCAGGCCGGAAAGAATCTCATGCTCGTTGGCAACATGGGCGGCAATAGCCTCATCGATCAACGCGAGACCCTTTTCGGTCAGCCGCACGACAATGCCGCGCCGATCGTTGGGGTGCGGCCCGCGCAGGATCAATCCGGACGTCTCGAGCCGGTCGAGCCGGTTGGTCATGGCGCCTGACGTCACCATCGTCGCTTCATAGAGGGCGGTCGGCGTCAGCGCGTAGGGTGATCCAGAGCGGCGCAGCGTTGCCAGCACGTCGAATTCCCCGGACTGCAATCCATAACGGGCAAACAACGGCGCCAGGCGCTCGCGGGCGATCAGCGAGGCGGCCTCGTTCAGCCGCCCGAGCACACCCATCGGCGAGACGTCCAGATCGGGTCGTTCCCGCTTCCATTGCTCGATCGCCCGTGCTGCCCTGTCCAACTGTCTCACCATCATTTATCTTGACGTTAAGAATCTTTCCGTTATCTTACTGCAAGATGCAATGCCGGCCAAGAGCCGCGCTACAGGATTCGGTCAATGAAGCTTCTCTGGGATTCGGCGCTCGGCCTGCTGGTCGTCACCGGCGGCCTGCTCGGCCTGACGCTGCCGTTAGGCAAGCTCGCCACGGCTGCCGGCGTGCCGGCCATGGTCTGGGCCTTCGTCATCTCGCTCGGCGCCGGCGGGGTCTTGCTGTGCATGCTCTTGGCTCGCGGCAAGCGGGTCCGGCTCACCGCGCACAAATTGCGCTATTTCTTCGTCACCGCCGCGGTGTCCTATGCTGTCCCCAATCTCCTGATGTTCTCGGCCATCCCGCATCTGGGCGCCGGCTACACCGGCATCATGTTCACGCTGTCGCCGGTCATCACGCTGGTGTTCTCGATCCTGCTGCGTGTCCGGCGCCCCAACATGCTGGGCATTGCCGGCATCGCCGTCGGCTTCATCGGCGCCGTCATGGTCGCGGTGACGCGCGGCGAGGCCGGCCAGCCGGCCGATTTGTTCTGGGTGACGATGGGGTTGCTCATCCCGGTCAGCCTTGCCGCCGGCAACATCTATCGCACGGTCGACTGGCCGGACGGTACCGGCCCGATCGAGCTTGCCGTCGGCAGCCATCTGGCGTCGGCGGCGATGCTGCTTGCTGGCATTCTCCTCCTGTTCGGCGGCGAAGCTTTCGTCCCACTCGGCGGCGTGCCGCTGGTCGTCGTCGCGCAGGTTGCGTCGGCATCGGCGATGTTCGCGTTCTTCTTCCGGCTGCAGGCGGTCGGCGGTCCGGTCTATCTCAGCCAGATCGGTTATGTGGCGGCGGCCGTCGGCCTGTTTGCCGGAACCCTCTTCCTCGGCGAGCACTATCAACTGCTGACCTGGGCAGGCGCGCTCATCATCACCGCCGGCGTGTTCATCACCACCAGGGCACAAAGCCAGAAGGCGTGAGCGGTCGCAGGGGATCCGAACTGCCTTCGCGCCTGGAGCCGATCTCACCTGAATTTGTATCCAGATCTGCTTTATCTTCTTGTTTGAGCGTGGTCTTTTCCGAGGACCTTTCCCTTTTTGGAATCGTGCTCTGGAGCAAGCCATGACCGAACCGAAGACATCCGAGGAGACTGCCGTCGATGTAGCTGATTTTCGCGCCGCGATGCGGCTGATCGTCGGCAATGTCAGCGTCATCACCGCCGGCACCGGCGAGGATCGCTCCGGTCTGGTGGTCATTTCGGTCGTCTCGCTGTCGGCCGAGCCGCCCAAGGTGATCGCCTGCGTCAACCGGTCATCGTCGACCTGGCCGGTGATCGAACGCTACCGGCATTTCGGCGTCAACTCGCTTGGCCCCCAGCATCAGCGCGTGGCCGAGCGGTTCTCCGGCTTCGGCGGCATCAAGGGCAAGGACCGCTATGAGGGCGCCGAATGGGTGACGCTCAAGACCGGAGCTTTGCTGCTTTCGGACGCGGTGGCCGCATTCGACTGCAGCCTCGATGAGATGATCGATCGCGGCACGCATTCCATCGTCATCGGTTCGGTCGAGGCCGTGCGCACGTCCGATGCCGGCCAGGCGCTGATCTACTGGCGCGGCGGCTACAGGCCGCTGAATTCTGAATAGATCAGACCGAGCCTTTTTCCGCCAGGACCATGTAGTTGACGTCCATGTCCTTCGACCGCGCCCAGCGGTCGGCCAGCGGATTGTAGGTGACGCCGGTGCGGTCGATGATGGTCAGGCCGGCGCCGGCAAGCGCCTTTTCGAGCTCTTCCGGGCGCACCAGCTTGCCGAACTGGTGGGTGCCGCGCGGCAGCCAGCGCAGCACATATTCGGCGCCGATGATGGCTAAGCCCAGCGCCTTCAGCGTGCGGTTGATGGTGGCCACGAACATGATGCCGCCGGGCCGCACCATCTCGCCGCATTTGGCGACGAACAGGTCGATGTCGGCGACATGCTCGACCACTTCCATGTTGAGGATGACGTCGAATTTCTCGCCGGCGTCGGCAAGGTCCTCGGCCGTCGTGGCGCGATAGTCGACGCTGACATTGCCTTCGGCGGCGTGCAGCTTGGCCACTTCGATGTTGGTTTCGGAGGCATCCGCGCCCACAACCTCGGCGCCAAGCCGCGCCATCGGCTCGCACAAAAGTCCGCCGCCGCAACCGATGTCGAGGATGCGCAGTCCCTCGAAAGGCCTTGCAGCGCGTGGGTCACGGCCGAAGCGCGTCGCTATCTGGTCGCGGATATAGGCCAGCCGGACCGGATTGAATTTGTGCAGGGGACGGAACTTGCCGTTCGGGTTCCACCATTCGGCGGCAAGGGCGGAAAAGCGTTCCACTTCTCCGGCATCGATCGTCGATCGTCGGGGCTCTGGCATAGGTTGGTCTCCTCGACACTACAGCGCCGCGCGTCCTCTTGGACGCGCAAAGGACGCTGTAGCACTTTAGATTCTGCGCATGATCCTTTCCGAAATCGACTTCGATTTCGGGGCCATGCGCTAGGAAGTCGGGCGTGAAGCCGCGAATGTCAAGGCAACAATTTTCCTCTGCCGGCAGGGAGCCGGATTCTGTCAGGGCATGTCAGCTGGAGTGCGCCGCGGTGAAACACAATTGGCCTGGCGGGCGAAGGAACACATCATCGTTTTGAACTCGAAGGAGGTGACGATGACAGCAATGACGGCTTCGATCCTCTGGCATCGGCTGGACGTGGAGGGGCATGATGCCTGTCTGCTTGCGCAGACCGATGGCGGGCACAGCCTCAAGGGACAAGCCATCTTCATCCAGGACGGCAAGCCGTGCTGCCTCGCCTACGGGGTGGATTGCGATGCCGGCTGGCACACACGGGCGGCGCTTGTCGAAGGCTTTCTCGGCACGCGCCAGCTGCATTATGCGATCGAACGCGATTTCAACGGCCAGTGGACGCTGAACGGCGAAGTCCAGCAGGGTGTCGACGGTCTTGTCGACGTCGATCTTGGCTTCACACCGGCATCGAACCTGGTGGCGATCCGCCGGTATGGCCTCGGGATCGGCGAAGCGTCGCCTGCCCCGGCGGCCTACCTGACTTTCCCTGAACTGAGGCTGGTGCGCCTCGATCAGACCTATCGGCGTCTCGACACGGTTCGCTATGCCTATGCCGCGCCGGTGTTCGGCTATGACGAAACCCTCAACGTCTCGCCGCACGGCTTCGTTGTCGACTATCCCGGCCTTTGGAGACGCGCGGCTGCGTCAGGCTGAAGCGATTGTGATCAGTCCGCTGCGACCTGCGTCGTGCCAAGCACGTCACGCAGTTTCGCTGCCAGTTGCTCGATGGTGAAGGGCTTGGCGAGGAAATGCACGTCGTGGTCGAGCACGCCGTTGTGGACCACGGCGTTCCTGGTGAAGCCGGTGGTGAAGATCACCTTCAGCAGCGGCATGCGGGCAACGGCCTCTTCCGCCAGCTTGCGGCCGTTCATGACGGGCATGACGATGTCGGTGAACAGCAGGGCGACCTTCGGGTTTTCCGCCAGTTTCTGCAACGCTTCCTCGCCGCTTGCGGCATCAATGACGGTGTATCCGAGTTCGCGTATGGCCTCGGTGGTGGAGACCCGCACGCGGGCATCATCCTCGACGACAAGGATCGTTTCGGCGACCGGTGCGGCGGAGTTGTCGCCGCGCCCGGTGGGCACGGCCGGCTCTTCGGCGCCGAAATACCGCGGCAAGTAGATCTTGATTGTCGTGCCTTCGCCGGGCTCGGAATAGATGTTGACGTGGCCGCCCGACTGTTTGACGAAGCCGAACACCTGGCTCAATCCAAGGCCGGTGCCCTTGTTGACCGGCTTGGTGGTGAAGAAGGGTTCGAAGGCCTTGGCCATGACATCGGGGGTCATGCCCGAACCGGTATCGCTGACGGCGATCATCACATACTGGCCGGCCGCGACTTCTGCATGGGCGGCGGCGTAGCTGTCGTCGAGATGGCTGTTGGCGGTCTCGATGGTCAGCTTGCCGTCATCGCCCATGGCGTCGCGGGCGTTGACGGCCAGGTTGAGAACGGCGTTCTCGATCTGGCTCGGGTCGGCA
>NZ_RZQA01000210.1:0-8076 GCF_004022915.1 Mesorhizobium sp. M7A.F.Ca.US.006.04.2.1 | reverse complement strand
CGTCGAGACGCATGGCCGAAAGAAAACAACGGCCCTGGTCGAGGGCTATGAGTTCATTCCCCGCCGCAAGGTCGACTACAAGGGGCGTATCCTCGACGAGATGGATATCGACGCCATCCTCGCCCGGCGCCCGGCGCTGGTTCTTGTCGACGAGCTCGCCCACACCAACGCGCCCGGCAGCCGCCACCCCAAGCGCTACCTCGACGTCCAGGAGATCCTGACGCACGGCATCGACGTCTATACGACGCTTAACATCCAGCATGTCGAAAGCCTGAACGACGTCGTCGCCCAGATCACCAAGGTCAGGGTTCGCGAGACGGTTCCCGATTCCATCATCGACCAGGCCGACGATGTCGAGATCATCGATCTCACCCCCGACGACCTGATCAAGCGGCTCGAGGAAGGCAAGGTCTATTTCCCCAACACCGCGCAGCGCGCGATCGAGAACTATTTCTCGCCGGGCAATCTGACGGCGCTCAGGGAACTGGCGCTGCGCCGCACCGCGCAGCGTGTCGACGACCAGTTGCTCATCCATATGCAGGCGCACGCCATTCCAGGACCGTGGGCGGCAGGCGAAAGGGTCCTCGTCTGCCTCGACGCGCGACCTGGAGGAGCGGCCCGCGTGCGCTATGCGCGCAGGCTGGCCGACCGGCTGCGTGCGCCGTGGACGGCGCTGCACGTCGACAGCACGCGCTCGGCCAGCATGCCCGAGAATGACAAGGACCGGCTGGCGACGAACCTGCGCCTTGCCCAGCAGCTTGGCGCCGAGGTGACGACCATTCCGGGTCAGAATGTGGCGCAGGACATCGTGCGTTATGCGACGGCGAACAATTTTACCCATATCGTCGTCGGCAGGCCGACCCGGTCGCGCTGGCGCGAATTGATCGAAGGCTCGCTCACCTACGATCTCATCCGCAATGCCGGCGATATCAGCGTCCATGTCATTTCGGGAAGCGAACGCGGCACCGAGGCGGCGTCGCGGAGCGTCAAGGCGGCCGACGAGCAGTGGCAGTTCGAAATCTGGCCCTATCTCAAGGCGACGGCCTTTGTCATCGGCTCGCTCGCCTTCGCCGTCCTTCTCGATCAGTTTCTCGACGTTCGCAATCTGGCGATCATTCTGCTCATCGGGGTGCTGGCATCGGCGGTGACCGGCGGCCTGTGGCCGGCTCTGTATGCTTGTTTCGTCAGCGCCCTTGCTTTCAATTATTTCTTCCTGGAGCCGCGCTATACGCTGACGATCAGGGATCCGGAGAGCATCGTCGCGCTTGGCGTCTTTCTCGTCGTTGCGGTCATTGCCAGCAATCTGACGGCGCGCGTGCAGCGCCAGGCGGTCGCCGCCCGCTCGCGGGCGCGGGCGACGGAGGATATCTACCTCTTTTCGAAGAAGCTCGCCGGCGCCGGGACGCTGGACGACGTCCTCTGGGCCACCGCCTTCCAGATCGCCTCGATGCTGAAGCTGCGCGTGGTGCTGCTTTTGCCGGAAGACGGGACGATCACCGTCAAGGCCGGCTATCCGCCTGATGACACGCTGGCCGAAGCCGACATCGCCGCCGCCCGCTGGGCCTGGGAGCACAATCGTGCCGCAGGTCGCGGCGCCGACACGCTTCCGGGTGCCAAGCGCCTCTATCTGCCCTTGCGGACCGGGCGCACGGCCATCGGCGTCGTCGGCCTCGACAACGACAAGCAGGGACCGTTGCTGACGCCCGAGCAGCAGCGGCTTCTCGACGCACTGGCCGACCAGGCGGCAGTCGCCATCGAGCGTATCCAACTGGTCGCCGACGTCGACCGGGCCAAGCTCGCCGCCGAGGCGGACAGGCTGCGCTCGGCGCTGCTCACCTCCATTTCCCATGATCTGAAGACGCCGCTCGCCGCCATCATGGGCGCCGCCGGCACGCTGCGGGATTTTTCAGCAGCACTTCCCGAACCGGATCGGGCCGAACTGCTGTCGACGGTGCTCGACGAATCCGAGCGGTTGAACCGCTTCATCGCCAATCTGCTCGACATGACCAAGATCGAGTCCGGCGCGATGGAGCCGAACTACGCCTTTCACTATGTCGGCGACATCGTCGGCTCCGCCCTGCAAAGGGCCAGGAAAATCATCGGCGAGCACAAGATCGAGACGGACATCCCCAGGGATTTGCCGATGTTGAAGGTCGACCCGGTGCTGTTCGAGCAAGCGTTGTTCAATCTTCTCGACAATGCGGCGAAATATGCCCCGGCCGGCTCGACGATCCGCGTCCAGGGCTGGACCGACAATGGCTCCGTCCTGCTGCAGATCATGGATGAAGGGCCGGGCATTCCTCCCGGCGATCTGGAACGGATTTTCGACACCTTCTACCGGGTGCGCAAGCGCGACCAGATCCGCGCCGGCACCGGGCTCGGCCTGTCGATCTGCCGCGGCTTCATAGAGGCGATGGGTGGCACGATCACGGCGGCAAACCGGACCGACGGTTCGGGCGCGGTCTTCACCATCAAAATGCCCAAGCCGGCAAATCCGCCCAACTTCGACGCTTCGAATACCGACGATGTGGGTGACCTGGCATGACAAACTCGAACGTCAGGATACTGGTCGTCGATGACGAGCCGCCGATCCGCAAGCTGCTGCGCGTCGGCCTCGGCAGCCAGGGCTACGCGATCAGCGAGGCGCCGAATGCCAGGGCGGCCATCGAGCTGATGGAGGCGGAGAAGCCGGACCTCGTCCTGCTCGACCTTGGCCTGCCCGGCATTAGCGGCCATGAGTTGCTGCGCAAATGGCGCGACGACGGCCTCGACATTCCGGTGGTCATCCTGTCCAGCCGGACCGACGAGGCCGGTATCGTCCAGGCCCTGGAGCTCGGCGCCGACGACTATGTCACCAAACCCTTCGGCATGAACGAACTGGTCGCACGCATCCGCGTGGCGCTCCGCCACAAGTTCCAGCAGCAGGGAGAGAAGCCGATTTTCCAGACCGGCGATCTCAGCGTCGATCTGGTCAAGCGCATCGTCAAGGTCGAGGGCAAGGAGGTAAAGCTGTCGCCGAAGGAATACGACATCCTGCGCATGCTGGTGCAGCACGCCGGCAAGGTGCTGACCCACCATTTCCTGTTGAAGCAGGTCTGGGGCGACTCGTCCGACGTGCAGTATCTCAGGGTCTATGTGCGCCAGCTCAGGCAGAAGATCGAGAAGAGCCCCGACCAGCCACGCTACATCACCACCGAGACCGGCGTCGGCTACCGCCTGCGCGAGGTCGAATGAGCGGGTTGGGCGCTTCTAGCCAGTAGCTTCCAGCTGCTGGCCAAGCGGCTTGGAAACCCGCAAGGCCGCGAGACAGCCGACAATGCCGAGCGGGACGAAGGCAAGAAACAGCCAGGACGCGACATTCGCCGCCGCGTCGTGGTTCAAACCTTGCGAAAAGCCGCTGGCATTGGCGACGATGCCGGCAAGGGCTGCACCCACGGCGTAGCCGATGCGCTGCATGGTCGGCACCGCCGCCGAGGCGATGGTCTGCTCGCTCTTCGGGGCGGAGGCGACGATGACGCGTGTCAGGAACGGCCAGGCGATGCCGAAGCCGCCGCCTTGCAACAGGGCACAGATCAGGATGAGCGGGATGGAGCCCAGGGGTATCGTGTAGGCAAAGCCGGCGATGCCGGCCGCGATCATCACCGCGCCGCCGATGATGATCAGCCGCTCGCGCCGCGGCGGCGCGTTGGCGACCAGGATCGACAGGATCGACCAGGCGATCGATTCGGCGGCGATGATGTAGCCGGTGGTCAGCAGCGGAATGTCGTGAAGGCTGGTCAGCAGCAGCGGCCCGTAGACGCCGAAGGAACAGGTGGCCACCGAAAAAGCGGCAACCATGGTCATGCCGGCGCCGACCGGCGTGCGCCATGAGAACAGCCGCGCCGGGAACAGCCGCGAAAGCGGCTTCAGCGCGTCGATGGTGAAGAACAGCAGCAGGCCGATGAGGCCGAAGGCCATCAGCAGCGAAGAGCGCAGCAAGGCGATGTCGACGCCGGCCGAGGCGATCAGCACCACGGCAACGGCAAGGCAGGCAAGGGCCGCGAACGGGAAGGGCGGCGCCCCGCCTGCGCTCGCCTTCGGCCTCGTCGCCTCCGGCGTGTCGAGCACGATGAAACTTGCCAGCGCCATGGCTGCGCCGCCGAGGGTGAAGATGCCGAAGGCCCAGCGCCATGACAAAAGCTCGGTCATGATCGCGCCGAGCAATGGTCCGCTGAAGGCGGCGACGCCCCAGATCGCCGACATGATGCCGAAAAGCTGCGGCCAGATGGCGCGCGAGAACAGTCGTTCGACCGAGACGAAGGCCAGCGACACCAGCGCACCGCCGCCAAGTCCTTCGATCAGGCGGCCGGCGAGGAACAGTTGCATGGAAGGCGAGGTGGCGCAGATCAGGGCGCCTGCTGCGTAGAGCAGGGCTGCGACCACCATGTTGGTGCGCAAGGGGACATAACTCACCAGCCGTCCGGCGGCCGCGCCGGCAACGATGGCACCGAGTTCGTAGATCGCCAGCGACCAGCCGACGAGCTGCACGCCCGCCAGTTCGCCGACCATGGCCGGCATCACCGTTGCCACCATCGTCTCGTTGGTGGCGTGCAACAGGATGCCGAGGCTGATGAAGCAGAAGCGCGCCAGGTCGCCGCTTGCCCATAATCCGCGCCAGTCGACCTTGTTTGTGCTGATCTCGGTCATTTCCACCCCTGTCTTGCATATCTCGACGCCAGCGCAGGACGCCAGAAGCCAGTGCGGCTTTCCGGCAGGACCATGCGGTTCGACAGCGCCGGATCGGGCGCCGCATCGAGGCGTTGTTTCGTTCGGGGCAGGCTTGTAAAACCTCAACCGGGGTTGAGCTCAAGCGGTTTTTTGAGGACCGTTCGCGCGGCAGCCTTTCCGATTGGCGGGTTCGTTGCGCGATCAGTTCTCGGTGCTGCGCAGCTGGAACTGGCTGACGCCGATCGCGAGGTTCATGCCGGTCTGCGTCTGCAAGCTGAGCGGCTGCAAGGTGAAGGCTTGCGAGGAGCCGCCGACCAGCAGATTGGCGCCGGCGCCGACGGCGGCCGTCACCTCGGCGCTGGCGCCGATGTAGTCGCCGGCCAGCGCACCCGGCGCGTAGATGTTCTTCAGCGGCGTCAGCACGATCCACTGCATGACCGTCTGCTTCGTCGTGCCGATGTCGAGGCCGTATTTGTTGACGGCGCCGAAATAGGCTTCCGACGCGAAGCTCTTGTCGGCGGGGTTGAAGGTGCAGCTCAGATCCTTGCTCGAGCCGAAGATGAAGCCGGTGCCGCCGCCAATGGCACAGTCAAGCGTACCGAGCTCTATGCCTCGGTCCTGCGCCTGCGCTGCTCCGACAAACACGGTAGCGAATATGGCAGCGATGGCTGTCTTCAGCATGATGGTCCCCTCAAAAATCAACGGCGCGGAACCATCCTATCTGGTTCCGCGCCGCGGGGTGAGGGGTCATGGAGCGCACGGCTCCATGCGATCACTTGAATGAATGGATCAGCTGGAGCGAGGTCACGGCCACGGCAAGGTTGACGCCGGTCTGCGCCTGGACGCTGAGCGGCTCCAGCATGAAGGCGCTGTCCAAGCCGCCAACCAGCAGATTGGCGCCGCCGCCGGTCACCACGCTCGCCTCGGCGTTGACGCCGTAATAGCTGCCGGCGAGATCGCCTCCGTCACGGTCCCGGGTCGCAGCCAGCACGGCCCAAACGAGCTGGCCCTGATGCGTCTGGCCGACATCGAGGCCGATCTTGGAGATGACGCCTGTGTAAACCTCGGACGGCCCGTGATGATGAGGCCGGAAGACACAGGACACGCCCTTGTTGGAAGCGACGATATAAGCGGTGCCGCCGTCGATGGTGCAATCGAGCGTGCCGAGTTGCAGCTTGCCGGCGCTGGCTGGAGCCACCGCGAACATCGTCGTGGCGAGGGCAGCGGCGCAGGCGAGTTTCTTGATCATGGGAGGGTCCTTTCGCAAATTGCTTTTCGATAACGGCTTGGGAGGCCAGACCGTTCCGCTGAAAACTTGGCGCGATCAAGGCAGGGGCCGAAAGCCTCCTGCCGGGGTTAATGCGCGGTTGCGAAGTGCGTCTTTTCGGACACGCCAAGGATCCCGCGGCATTTGGATGTCACGCGGATTTGTATGGGAAGCGTTTGCCGAAACCGAGATCAGCTGACGCGGGCGAGGCCATCCTTGGCCGGCTGGTAGGTCGGGTCGAGGCGAACGGCTTCCTTATAGGATTTCGCGGCTTTCGCCTTGTCACCGCGCCGCTCGTAGATCAGCGCCTGGTTGGCCCAGGCCTCGGCGTTCTTGCCGTCGAGCTTGATCGCCATGTTGAAATCGGAGAAGGCGTTGTCCTCGTCATTGGTCGCCAGATAGGAGAGGCCGCGGCCGTTGTAGGGCTCGGCGGCGTCCGGCGCCAGCGAGATGGCGGTCGAGAAATCCTCGATGGCGAATTTGTGCTGGCCCTGGCTCTGATAGATCAGGCCTCGATTGTGGTAGGCGCGCGCGTCGGTCGTATCGAGCTGGATCGCCTTCTGAAAGTCGTTGAAGGCGTCCTGGGTGCGACCCGCCTTGCGGTAGAGATTGCCGCGGCCGATATAGGCGGCGTCATAGTTCGAGTTGATCTGGATCGAACGGTTGTAGTCCGCGAGCGCGGCTTCCTGGTTGCCGAGGAAGCGCTGGATGAGCGCACGATTCGAATAGGCCTGGAAGAAATTCGGATTGAGCTGGATGGCTTGATTGAAATCCTTGAGCGCCGCCTGGTATTGGCCGCCACGGCCATAGGCCGAGCCGCGCACATTGTAGCCTTCGGGATCCTGGGGATTGCGCTGGATGACCGCCGACAGCGAGGAAATGTTCTCGCTCGAGCCTTGCGCCTTGTCGATGTTGTTGAATTCACCGGTCGGGCCCGCCGTTTGGCAGCCGGCAAGCGCCAGTCCGGAGAGCAGGGCCGCTGTCAGGGCGAAACCACGCAATGCGGTCCCGCGCTCCACGCTCGTTGCGTTCATGTCTGCCCTGTCCTCACTTCAAGCCGCGTCGTTCAGATCCGGCTCCCCCTCCGGACCGGTCACATCAAAACAAAAAGGTGGCGGCGATTCCACATCGCGCCACCTCTGATATCCTTCGAAAAGGACGAAAAATTGGCGTTAGAACCGCGGCGGACGCGGAGCGCCAGCTGCACCACCAGCGGCGCCGGCAGCAACAGGGCGCGGCGTCATCGGCAGCAGGCCTTCGCGCTGGGCGCGCTTGCGGGCCAGCTTGCGGGCGCGGCGAACGGCTTCAGCCTTTTCGCGGGCGCGCTTCTCGGACGGCTTCTCGTAGTGACCGCGCATCTTCATTTCGCGGAAAATGCCCTCGCGCTGCATCTTCTTCTTGAGAGCGCGAAGCGCCTGATCAACGTTATTGTCGCGGACGAGTACCTGCACGGGCAATCCTGTCTTTCGGGTTTGATATCAACAGGCAAGCGATCATAGCCGCTAGCCTCCGCGGTGGTTTACACCACGAATTGTGGCGGCTGATAGCAGAATCATGCCGCGCTGTCCACAGCGGAAATGAATTTGCGGTGCCAGCCGCAGTCTGTTTGCCTTGAGATAAGGAGCCGACTAGGCCGTCGCGAGGTGCAGCCGCTCGAAATCCTCGAAGAACTCGCCGTAGTCGCAGGTGATCTCCTCGCCCACGGCGATGTCGCGGGTCGCGGTGGCCCCGCCATATTGCGAAAAATCCGTATTCGGATTGCTGGAATGGTTCATGAAGCGGCCATTGTCGACTTCATAGACCATGAAACCTGGCCGGTCGGGGCTGGGATAGGCATAGCGGTCGAGCAGTTCCCTGAGATGCGGGGGGGCCGCTTCGTATTTGTCCATGGGGACCAGTCGGTCGAAATCCGGATCGAGCCGCCAGATCGAAGCCCCTTTCCTGATCGGCTCCGCAGCGAACACGCCGACGCCTTCGATCGCACTCGCAGTCACATAGGTTCTGATCAACAACATAGTTCCAGACCCCGCTTTTGGACAGAAACGGCATCGCCAAATCGCGGCGAAAAATCAAGACCGGCCGTCTGCCTGGCGGCTATGAAC